>JBPCJG010000077.1:0-4020 GCA_051005515.1 Longimicrobiaceae bacterium | reverse complement strand
GGACCCCCGCGGAAGGGGGGAAAGCCGATCCCCAGCACCGCGCCCACGTCGCCGTCGCGGGCGCTCCGCAGCACACCTTCCTCGAGGCAGCGCACGGCTTCGTTGACGAGCAGCAGCGCGCAGCGGTCCTGGATCTCGCGCGCCGGAACGGTCCTACGCGGGACGGCGCCCACCAGGGCGTAGACGCGCTCGTCCGGGTCGCCACGCTTGCCCTCCCCGTCGTACTGGTAGAAGCCGCGACGGTTCTTGCGGCCGAGCCGGTCGTCCCCGACCATCTTGGCGATCACGCCGTTGGCCGGCATGCGGTCGCCGAACGCCTCCGTCATGATTTTGCCGGCCTTGGCGGCGACGTCGATCCCCACCTCGTCGTAAAGGGTGATGGGGCCCACGGGAAAGCCCCAGTCGAGCATCGTCCCGTCGATCGCCTCCATCGCCACCCCCTGCTCGAGCAGCAGCCCCGCTTCGTTCATGTACGGGGTGAGGATGCGGTTCACGTAGAAGCCGGGACCGTCGCCCACCACGATTGGGGTCTTGCCGAGCCGCTTGCCGTAGCGGTGCCCCGTGGCGATGGTGTCGGCCGAAGTGCGTTCCGCCGCGATGATCTCCAGCAGCGGCATCTTCTCGACGGGGGAGAAGAAGTGCAGCCCGATGACCTTTTCGGGGCGTTCCGCCGCGGCGGCGAGCCGGCCGATGGGGATGGTCGAGGTGTTCGAGCCGAGCACGGATTCCTCCGGGATCGCCGCTTCGATCTCCCGGATGACGCGGTGCTTCAGGTCCAGGTCTTCAAAAACCGCCTCCACCACCAGGTCGGTGTTCCCGAAGCCGGAATACTCCGCGGTGGCCTCGACGCTGTCGGTGAGCCGCGTCACCTCGTGCAGGGGACGCTTCCGCTTGCGGGCCCGCTTGACCAGCGTGTCGCGGGCGGTCTTGAGCCCCTTCGCTACCGCTTCCGGCGTGACGTCCTTGAGGCGGACGCGGAGACCCGCCTCCGCGGTGGCCGCGGCGATCCCCGCGCCCATGAAGCCCGCCCCCACGACCGCTACCCGCTCGAGCTGCGCCGCGTCGCCTCCCTCACCGGCGTCGTTCTTGGCGGCGGTCGTGGCGAAGAAGAGGTGCACGAGCGCGCGCGACTCGGGGGTCACCGCCAGCTCCCCGAAGGCGGCGGCTTCGAGCGCGAGCCCGTCGGTGAGCGGCCGATCGATCCCCCCTTCGACCACGTCGATGATGCGCGGGGGAGCCGGATACAGGCCGCGGGTCTTTTCCGCTACGCCCTCGCGCGCCTTGCGGAAGATGAAGGCGCGCACACCCGGAATGTTTTCGAGCCATTGCGGAGAGCCCTTGCGGCGCCCGGAGCGGGGCTCGCGGCTGCCGTCCGCCAGCTCGCGGGCCACCCGCTTCGCGGCCTCTTCGAGACCGGCGTCCGCGGCGGTCTCGTCGACGATGCCGGCGCGCTTCGCGCGCCGCGCGTCGAGCTGCTTGCCGGTCAGCATCAGGTCGAGCGCCGCGCGGATCCCGATCAGCCGGGGGAGCCGCTGCGTCCCGCCGGCGCCCGGCAGGATGCCGAGCTGCACCTCGGGGAAGCCGAGCTTGGTCTTGGCGCCGTCGCTGGCGAGGCGGTACGAGCAGGCGAGCGCCAATTCCATCCCCCCGCCCAGTGCGGCGCCGTCGATCGCGGCAACGGTGGGGACGGGGAGGCGCTCCACGCGCCCCATCAGCTCCTGCCCGAGCCGGCTGAGGCGCTCCGCCTCGCGCGCGGTCTGCACCCTGCCGAACTCCTCGAGGTCGGCGCCGGCGATCCAGGTGCCCGGCTTGTCCGAGATGAGCACCGCTGCCCGCGCGCCGTCTTCCCGGCGGGCGAGCCGGTCGAGCACTTCTTCCAGGCCGGCCGTCAACCCAGCGGAAAGGGTGTTCACCGGCCGCTCCGGGTCGTTCAAGCGGATCATCGCGATCCCGTCCTCCACCTCCATGCGGACGGGGCCGCCGTTGCGCGTGCTCTTGCCATTGCTGACCGCCATATTCGACTCCTGGGTGTCTTCCGTGTCTATGTGCCGCTCCCCGCCGCCGCAGAGAGCGCGCCAGCCGCTGCGCCGCTCAGCGCTCGCGGGTCGGAAGCGGCGCCGGCGCCATCTCGTGCAGCCGCAGCTCCGCCACCGCTTCGCGGCGGCGGACCGCATCCGGCACGCCCACCGCGCTGGCGCCGTCCGCGCCCAGCACGCGGCGGGCGTAGCCGTTCGCGGGATCGCCCCCCGCCGCGCGGATCCGCCGCACCGTCCCGATGCCGCGGTTGTAGGCGTGCAGCGCCTCCTCGACGTCGCCGTCGTATTCGTCCAGGAGCCAGCGCAGGTAGCGGAAGCCGAGACGCAGGTTGGTACTCCGCTCGATGATCTCGTCCCGGGCGATCGCCGGCTGGAGCTCGGCGGCGGTAGCGGGCATCAATTGCGTGAGGCCGAGCGCGCCGGCGGAGCTGACCGCGCTCTCGTAGAACTCGCTCTCGATCCGCACCAAGCGGAAGGCGAGGTCCGGCTCCACCCCCTCGGCGCGCGCGGCACGATCGATGTCGGCGGCGAGGTCGAAAGGGATGCGGTAGCGGAGCGCGGCGAGCACACTTTCCGGTCGGTACGCGGCGTCGGCGCGGCTGATCCGCACCGCCTCGAACCCGGCGGTCATCGCTGCGCGCAGCACGTCCCGGCCGGCACCGGTGAGGGCGGCGCAGCCGAGCAGGAGCGCGGCGGCCGCCAGACCCGGGCGGCGGGCGAGCTCGCGGCGAGCCCGTCGGGACCGGGAGCGCCAGGGGTGTGCGAGGCCGCGTTTCATCCCGGCTACGGCGATCCGCCGCTCCGGCGGACGGCGGGGCGAGGGACGCGGCAGGGCACCTCGCGCGGACCCCGCTCGAGCACCAGGTAGTCGGCCACCGTGACGACGCCGTCTACCAGCTCGGCGTTCGCGAAAGCGCACTGCCAGGCGCCGAGTCCCTGCACCCGTCCGTACAGCACCACGGTGCCATCACGCACCTCCACGCGGATCGGGCCTCGCACCGCCGGCTCGGCCGCGAGTCGCGCGACGATGGCCTCGCGGATGCGCGCGTCCTGCGGCTTCTCCGGTGTGTCGAACGGGTCGCCCGGCTGCGGCTGGCTCGTGCAGCCGAGTGCGAGGGCGAGCAGGAGCGCAACCGACAGGGTGCCGGGGAGCGCCCGCGTGCGCCGGGAAAGCAAGTCCAGAATCTTCAAGTCGAGAATCGGGGCGGGAAGCGGGCGAAGGACCCGAAGGGCGCCGGGGTGACACGGTAGCCGCCGACCGGACGGTCCGGTATTGTAGCGCGATGCGCCGCTATCTCCAACTCTCGCGAACGCGCAGCTACTCCTTCCTCTTCGCGCTCCCGCTGCTGCTGGCGTACGAGGTGGGCGCGGCGTGGCTGAACGCCCGGCCGGCGGGTACGGGGCTGCGCAACGGCGCCGACGTGCTGCTGCGCAGCCTGCTCGCCGCGGGAGGGGTGAGCGGCACGCTGCCCTTTGCGGGGGTTCTGGTGATTCTCGCCGGGGCCGCGATCGTGGCGGAGCGGCGTCGCAGCCGGGTCCCGCTCGAGGCGAGGGTATTCGCCGGGATGCTCGGCGAAAGCGCCGTTTTGGGCGCCATTTTCGGCGTGGTGATAGGCACGGCCACCTACTGGATCCTCGGCGGACTGCTCCCCCGGCTGGCCGTGGACCAGGCGCTCGGCGGGGTCTCGTTCGCGGAAGGGGTGGTGCTTTCTCTCGGCGCCGGCGTCTACGAGGAGCTGGTCTTTCGCGTACTGCTGGTGGGCGGCTTGCTCGCGATCCTGCGCGCAACGGGAATGCGCCGCTCCCGCGCCGGGCCGGCGGCTGCCCTGCTGGCCGCGCTCGCCTTCAGCGCCTTCCACTACCTGGGCCCGTACGGCGACTCGTGGGCGCTCGCGTCGTTCGCGTTCCGTTTCGTCGCCGGGCTCGCCTTCAGCGGGCTGTATCTGGCGCGGGGTTTCGGCATCACCGCGTGGACGCACGCTCT
>JBPCJG010000076.1:0-3669 GCA_051005515.1 Longimicrobiaceae bacterium | reverse complement strand
GAGCTGGCGGTCGAGGTGCTCTCGAAGAGCAACACCGCCGCCGAGATGGAGGAAAAGCGGCGGCTCTACTTCGATACCGGAGCTCGCGAGGTGTGGACGTGCAGCGCCGAGCGGCGGCTCACCTTCTACACACCCGAAGGAGAAGCCGCGGCATCGCGGATGATCCCGTCTTTCCCCCGGACCATCTCCTGAGCGAGCCGCTGGCTCAGCTTGCCACGCCCACCCGCTCCAGCACCGCCGCAGAGCTTCGCCGCAACGCGCGCCGCGCGCTCGATGCGGTTCAACGCGGCGAGCGGTTGCTCCTGACCTACCGCAGCAAGCCGGTCGCGCGCCTGGAGCCGGTCGGGCCCGACACGTCGGAGGTATCCGAGGACGATCCGCTCCTGCACGTGGACGACTACGCGATCGAGGGGCCGGGGGGGCCACTCTCCAATGACGAGGTCGACCGCCTGATCTATGTTGCATAGCGTCTTCGTCGACACCTCGTGTTGGTATGCGCTGATCGACCGCCGCGACTCCCGCCACGGAGCGACCAGGGATGCCGTGGGACGAGTGATTCGCGAGGGGGCGCGCCTCATCTAGGCGGTGATCACGGGCGATGACCACTTCAGAATCATGGGCTTCGAACTCCTTCCTGCAACCTCATAGTTCTCCCACAGGTCGATCTATCCCGCTGCCCGCGGAAGCGTACGCTCCTCGGCATCGGGAGGACGCGCCCTGCGCCCACTCCGGCTCATGGGGGGTTGGCACCGCGGCGCGTGGGCAAATTCTCCCGCATCACCCCCACCCGCTCCAGCACCGCTGCGAAGCGCGCGTTGTCCCGCAGCGGATCCCAGAGGGGCTCGACTCCCAGATGCGCCAGGTGGACCGAACCTTCCGCGACCGCCGCCTCCAGCCGGTCCAGAGCCCCCTCCCGGTCCCCCGCACCCAGCGCCCCGACCGCGAGCGTGTACGCCGGCACGTAGCTTCCCTCCGCCGCTCGCAGCAGCTCCGCCAAGCGCGCGCGGGCACTCTCGACATCGCCCGCTTCCCCTTCCGCGTGTACCACGCTCGCCGCCACCACCGGGCTGCCGTCCGCGAGCCGCAGCGCCTCGCGCAGCGCCGACAGCCCTTCCGCCGGCGCACTGCCGCGGGCGCGGCTCAGCCCCAGCACCAGGTGGGCATTCGCGAAATCGGGGTCGAGCTCGAGCGTCGACCGCGCCGCCGCCTCCGCGTCGGCGTAGCGGCGGGCGTAGTAGAGCGCCCAGGCGTAGGTAACCCCCACCGCCAGCGAAAGCGGCTCCAGGGCGAGCGCCCGCTCCGCTTCGGCGATGCTCTCGGCGGCGCGACCGCGCCAGGCGAGCAGGAGCGCGAGGCGTTGGCGCGCCGGCGCGTACTCCGCGTCCAGTTCGCTGGACCGGCGCAGCTCCTTCTCCGCTTCCCCCCAACGCCACTGGAACTGCCGGGCGAGCGCGAGCGAGACGTGGGCCTTCGCGAGCCCCGGATCGAGCTCCAGTGCCCGCTCCGCTTCGCTTTCCACCACCGCCAGAGTTTCGGCCGGCGCCACCAGGCCGTAGTCGACCAGCAGCGAGTGCGCGTCGGCGAGGCCGGCGTGCGCCGCGGCGTATGCCGGATCGATCGCCACGGCCCGCTCGAAGTAGTCGATGGCTTCGCGCAGCGACTCCGCCGTCCGCCGGTTCCAGAAGTGGCGCCCACGCAGGTAGAGCGCGCGGGCCTCCGGGTCGCTGGTGGGGGAGCGCCGGCTCGTCGCGCCGACGGAAGTGACGATGGGCAGCGCCGCCGCCACCGCCCGCGCGATCTCGCGCTGCACGGCGAAGACGTCGGACACCTCGCGGTCGTAGACCTGCGACCAGAGCTGAAAGCCGTCCTCGGTTCCCAGCAGCCGAGCCGTCAGGCGGATGCGCTCGGCGCTGTGCCGCACGGTTCCCTCCAGCAGGTAGTCCACTCCCAGCGCGTCGCCGATCTCCCGCGCGTCCACCGGCTTGCCCTTGAAGGCGAAGGCCGAGGTGCGGCCGGTCACCCGCAGCCCGCGAATCCCGGCGAGAGCGGCGGTGAGCTCCTCGGTGAGCCCGTCGCTGAAGATCTCGTCTTCCCCCGGGTCCCCCAGGTTGACCAGGGGCAGCGCGGCGATCGCGGGAGCGGTGAGGTCACTGCGCCGACGCGGGCGGCCGGTTGCGTCTTTCTTGCGGGTCTTTCTTTCTTCCCGCGACGGCGTGCGCACGATCCCCCCTGGGGTGACGTCGAAGGCCCACGCGACGACCACCGCGATGGGAAAACCGAGCAGGCAAAGGACCACCACCAGCGCCACCGTCCACTCCGGAAAGCCGAAGACGGGGAAGATGATGTCGGCAAACCCGGCGACCACCCAGGCGACGGCGCCGTACGCGACGGCCACCCGGAAGACGTGGCGGCGCTTCAGCTCGCCCGCGAAGCGCGCGACGCGCCTCCGCAGCCGGTTCAGCACCGGCAGCCGCGGCGGGTGAGCGGAATCGAAGGCGTGGTCGCGGGCATCCGGGCGCAGGGACGGGTCGAGTCGGCGGCGTCGCGCCGGCGCCACAAGGTAGACTCTCCGCCACGTTTGCGGGAGGGCACGAGCGACGGCACGCGGCCGACGCTATCTTGCTCGTGTATCCGTCGACACGATTTTCCACCTCCCGCTCGCGATTCACCATGACCTCCCCTGACGACTTTCGCGACAACGTCCTCTTCCGCGGCGTTCCGGACGCGGTCATCGAAGAAGCCGCCGGCATTCCCGAGCCGTGCGAGTTCGAAGCCGGCAAGGTGATCCTCAGGGAAGGGGCCGCGTCCGACCACTTCTACCTGATCGCAAAAGGGAACGTAGGGGTTTCCAAGCGGGGGCGGGGCGGTCGTCAGGAAACGCTGTCCAGGCTCGGAGCTGGTGACTTCTTCGGGGAGATGGGGATGTACGATCCCCAGCCCCGCTCCGCCCGCGTCACCGCCGAGGGACCCTGCCGGCTGGGACGGGTCGACGCCGCCGGGTGGGAGCGCCTGCTCGGGCTCGCGCCGGTGCAGATCTCGCTGAACCTGACCCGCTGCATCATCCAGCGCCTGCGCGGCGCGAACACGCACTTCATCGAGGAATTGATGGAGGCGGAGCGCTTGAGCCTGGTCGGCTCCATGGCGAGCACCATCATCCACGACTTCCGTAACCCCATCTCCGTGATCTTCCTCGCCACCGACCTGCTGGACGAGCGCTGCCTCGACCAGCCGGAGATCCAGCGCGCCACGCAGCTGATCCGCCGCTCGGTGGCGCGGATGCTGAACATGGCGCAGGAGCTGCTCGACTATTCCCGGGGTGTGTCCGAGCTGGCGCTCTCGGAGGTCGCGGTGCTCGAGCTGCTCGCGGAGGTGGAGGAGCAGGGATGCCGCGATCTGGGGGAGCGGGGGATCGACCTCGACAAGCGGGTGGAGGCGCGGGGCAGCATCCTCGTGGACCGGGGACGCTTCGTGCGTGCGCTCCTCAACCTGGTGCGCAACGCCGTGGAGGCGATGCCGGACGGCGGCACCCTCACCCTGGCCGCCGAAGCGCACCCGGACGGCACGGCGTTCGTGATCGCGGACACCGGGGTGGGTATCCCGGAGCACGTCCTGGCGCGGCTCTTCGAGCCCTTCGTGACGCACGGCAAGTCGGGAGGGACGGGACTGGGC
>JBPCJG010000075.1:0-3760 GCA_051005515.1 Longimicrobiaceae bacterium | reverse complement strand
GGCTTGGGGGGTGGGGGGGGGGGCGGGAGCGCCCTCCCTTCCCCCCCCCCCCCCCCCACAGCGTCGTCTCCACCCGGCGGCACCCAGCGGAAAAGCGCTACGGAGAGCGCGGGTTCCGGACCTACCTCCATCCCCCCGATCTCCTGTACCCGCTCGTGGAAGTAGCGGGCGAGCCAGAGCTTCTCCGCGAGCGCGGCGCGAAACGGAGCCACGCCGAAGAGCTGGAGCGGGAGCCACATGCGGAGCCCGCGGAAGGGGCGGGTCAGCTCCGGCGAATGGTCCGCCGGCGAGAACCAGTCCTGTTCCTCGGGGACGTCGCGCAGGTAGCTGGCGCGGTAGTAGTGGGCCGCCTGGAGCGCGGCGCCATCCCTGACCAGCACCGCGCCGGAGCCGTAGGGGAGGAACATCCCCTTGTGCGGGTCGAGCACCACCGAATCGGCGCGACTCAGATCGGCGAGCAGATCCCCCACCTCGTCGGTGAGGACGAAGAAGCCGCCGTACGCCGCGTCCACGTGCAGCCAGGCGCCGTGTTCCGCGGCGACGTCGGCGATCTGTCCCAGCGGATCCACCGAACCGGTGTCGGTGGTCCCGGCAGACGCGACCACCAGGAAGGGGCGAATCCCTGCCGCCCGATCCGCGCCCATCAGGCGCGCCAGCTCCGCCGCATCCATGCGGTAGCGCGCGTCCATCGGCACCGTGCGGATGGGTGCGTCTCCCAGCCCCGCGATACGCAGCGCCTTGGCCACGCAGTGGTGCACCTGCTCCGTCAGGTAGACGGCGCTCCGCTCCACCTCGCGTGCGTGGACGCCGCGCGCCTCCCGCGCGGTGACGATCCCCGTCAGGCTGGCGATCGATCCGCCGGAGGTGAGGTCGCCGCGCGACTCCTCGGGGTAGCCGATGATCTCCGCCATCCAGCGGACGAGCTGGTTCTCCATCCGCACCGCCCCGGGCGAGGGAAAGAACAAGCCGGAGTAGCGGTTGGTGACGTCCGCCAGATAGTCGCCGAGCGACGACGGGTACAGTCCGCCGCCGGGGATGTATCCCAGGTGCCCGCCGGAGGCGGGGCTCAACCCGGTGCCGTCCACGTCGCTCTCGACCACGTCGAGCAGTTCGTCCAGCGGGCGTCCCTCCTCGCGGATCTCCAGCTCCAGCACGCGCCGCCCGGCATCTTCCGTCTCGCGGTAGGCGGGTGCGTCATCCACCCGCTCGAGGAAATCCTCGGCGTAGCGGACGACCGGCCGGCGCAGCTCCTCGCGCGCTTTGGCGTCCGGCTCCAGCGTCGCCGAAGCGCGCTCCAGCTCGGCGAGGCGCGCTCGGATCGCGGACAGGTCGGCGGCGGTGGTCTGCATGGCCGACACGGTAGGGAGACGGCGGCGTTCCGGCCAGGGGGTGGCCCGTCGGAGATCTCGCCGCGGGTCCCATCCCGCAATACGTTGTCGCCATCGTGTCGGTGATCACCAGGAATTGGCTGCTCGGCGAGGGCGACCCGGGCGTGGCCGTGCGGCGGATGCTGCTCGTGCTGGTGCTGGCCGGTGCCGCGGGGCTGCTCGCGGAGCTGCTGCTGCTGGAGCACTACGAATCGGTGTGGCAGTGGGTGCCGCTGGTGCTGCTCGGCTGCGCGCTGCTCGGCGGGATCGCGCTGGCGGCGCGACCTTCGCAGATGACCGTCCGCCTCTTTCAGGGCGTGTCCGGGCTGATGTTGCTTGCCGCCGGCCTGGGACTGTACTTCCACTTCCGCGGCAACGTCGAGTTCGAGCGCGAGATGGACGCGGCCGCGGTGGGGGTGGCACTGGTCTGGCGTTCCCTGCGGGGCGCCACGCCCGCGCTCGCGCCCGGTGCGCTGGCGCAGCTCGGGCTGCTCGGGCTGATCGCCACCTACCGCCACCCGGCGCTCAGGCCGAAGACGCAGGACGCATGCAGCACCCTTCCCGCGCCGCAGACAGCGACCCGCGGGCAACCCGATCCACCCGTTCCTCATCAGGAGGCCCCATGAACCGATTTGCCACGATCACCGGCGTCTCAGCCGCGGCCACCGTCTGCCTCGTCCTCGCCGGGTGCGCCGCAGAACCGGACGATGAAAACGTGATGGTCGAGGACGCCGCCGTCGTCGAGGTGCCCGCGGAAACGACCGCCGCGCAAGCTGCCGCTCCCATGGTGGCCGAAGGCGCCCTGCTCGACCCCGACATCGCCACCCGCGACGAGCTGCTCACCGTCACCGGCATCGACGCGGCCACGGCCGACGCCCTGGTCGCCGGGCGGCCCTACGCGGACATGTTGGCCGTGGATCGGATCCTCGCGGCCAACCTGAACGAGGCGCAGCGCGAGGCCGTATACGCGCGGCTGTGGAAGCCGATCGACCTGAACACCGCCAGCGAAGCGGAGATCCTGCTCATCCCCGGCGTCGGCAACCGCATGCGGCACGAGTTCGAAGAGTACCGTCCCTACCGCGCCATCGAGCAGTTCCGCCGCGAGATCGGCAAGTACGTGGACGACGAGGAAGTCGCGCGGCTGGAGCGCTACGTAGTGGTTCGGTAGCAGGTGGTGCTTTCGACTCCGCCAGTGCCTACCGCTACCTCGGGCAGCGGCGCGCCCGAGTCGCTGCTCCATGACCGCTTTGGCCTCGCCCGCTTTCGTCCGGGGCAGCGCGAGGCGATCGAGGCGCTGCTCGCCCGCGGCGCGGCGCTCGCCGTCTTCCCCACCGGCGGCGGCAAGTCGCTCTGCTACCAGCTTCCCGCGCTGCTCTTCGAGGGGGTGACGGTAGTGGTCTCGCCGCTGATCGCCCTGATGAAGGACCAGATCGACGTGCTGCGGGCGCGGGGGATCGACGCGGCGCGTCTCGACAGCTCGCTCTCGGCCGACGAAGCGCGCGATGTCAGCCAGCGGCTGCTCGACGGCAGGCTCCGCCTGCTCTACGTGGCCCCGGAGCGCTTCAACAACGAGCGCTTCCTCCGCCAGTTGGAGCGCGCGACCATCGCGCTCTTCGCGGTGGACGAAGCGCACTGCATCTCCGAATGGGGGCACAACTTCCGGCCGGACTACCTGAAGCTAGCCGAAACGGCGCGCTCGCTAGGGGCGGAGCGCGTGCTCGCGCTCACGGCGACGGCCACGCCGCGTGTCGTCGAAGACATCTGCGCCAGCTTCCGCATCCCGCAGGAGTGCGCGATCGTCACCGGTTTCCACCGTCCCAACCTGCGGCTGCTCACCTCGCCGGTCGCCGAAGACGGGCGCGAAAGGGCGCTGCTCGAGCGGCTACGCAGCCGTCCCGCGGGGCCGGGGATCGTCTACGTCACCCTGCAGCGGACGGCGGAGCGGGTCGCCGAAACGCTCGCGGCAGCGGGCCTCCCCGCGCGCGCCTACCACGCGGGGATGGACGACGAGCAGCGGGTGGCGACGCAGGAGTGGTGGAAGGCGTCGGACCGGGCGACGGTGGTCGCGACCATCGCCTTCGGCATGGGGATCGACAAGGCCGACGTGCGCTACGTCTACCACTACAACCTGCCCAAGAGCCTGGAACGCTACAGCCAGGAGATCGGGCGTGCGGGACGGGACGGCGAGCCGGCGACCGTCGAGCTGCTGGGGAGCCTCCAAGACACCGCGACGCTGGAAAACTTCGCGTACGGCGACACGCCCACGCGCGAAGCGCTCCGCGGCCTGCTCGCGGAGCTGCTCGGCGGCGAGGAGCACTTCGACGTCAACCTGTACGCCCTCGCCAACGCGCACGACATCCGCCCACTCGTGCTGCGCACCGCGCTCACCTACC
>JBPCJG010000074.1:0-16193 GCA_051005515.1 Longimicrobiaceae bacterium | reverse complement strand
ACGCGCCGGCCAGGCCGCGGTTCGAAGTGAGCAGGAGGACTGCCGCCCGGCGCGGCTCTTCCGGCTGGCGGAGGAGCGGGTAGCGCTCGGCCAGGTCGGGCGTGAGCAGGCGCCGGATCACGTCCGCCAGGCTTTCCGCGTACGGCCGCGCCGCGTCGACGCGGTCCTGCGCGCGCTTCAGCTTGGACGTGGCCACCATCTCCATCGTCCGCGTGATCTTGCGGGTATTCTGGACCGAGCGGATGCGGCCCTTCAGCTCCCTTGCTTTAGCCATCTCTAATACGACTGCCTCGCGCCAGCCGCTCCGGACTCCGGCCGCTGCGCGAGCTGAAGCTGCTCCTCCGACATCTTCCGATCTGCCGAGGTTTCCCGCAGGATCGGACTGTCGGCGTAGCTTTCCGTGCCTACCGGCGACTGCGGATCCGCGAACAGTTCCTTGTAGCGCTCGATGGCGTCCACCAGGGCGCGCTCGTTGCTGTCGCCGAGCTGCTTCGTTTCCCGGATCGTTTCCAGGATCTCCGGCTGCTGCGTGCGCAGGTAGACGTGGAAGTCGCGCTCCCAGTCCTTGATCTGCTCGGCCTCCACGTCGTCGAGATAGCCGTTGGTGAGGGCGTAGATGATGGCCACCTGCTGCTCCACCGGCATCGGCGCGTACTGCGGCTGCTTGAGCACCTCCACGGAGCGTTCGCCGCGGGCGAGCTGGCGCTGCGTAACGGCGTCGAGCTCGGAACCGAAGGCGGCGAAGGCCTCCAGCTCACGGTACTGCGCCAGCTCGCCCTTGAGCTTGCCGGCCACCTTCTTCATCGCCTTGATCTGCGCCGCGCCGCCCACGCGCGACACCGAAATGCCGACGTTCACCGCCGGCCGTACGCCGGAGTAGAAGAGGTTGCCCTCCAGAAAGATCTGCCCGTCCGTGATCGAGATCACGTTGGTGGGGATGTAGGCGGAAACGTCTCCCGCCTGCGTCTCGATGATCGGCAGCGCCGTCAGCGATCCGCCGCCCATCTCGTCGGAGAGCTTGGCGGCGCGCTCGAGCAGGCGGGAGTGCAGGTAGAAGACGTCACCGGGATACGCTTCACGCCCCGGCGGACGGCGCAGGATCAACGACACCTGCCGGTACGCCGTCGCCTGCTTGGTGAGGTCGTCGTAGACGCAGAGGGTAGCCTTCCCCTTCCCCTGGTCGTCCTTGGTGTACATGAAGTACTCGGCCAGGGCGGTGCCGGCGTACGGGGCGATGTACTGCATCGGCGCCGGCTCCGAGGCCGAGGCCGCGACGATGATGGTGTACTCCATGGCGCCGGCTTGCTCGAGCCGCTGGCGGACGGCGGCGACCGTCGAGTTCTTCTGGCCTACGGCTACGTAGACGCAGACGACTCCCTTCCCCTTCTGGTTGATGATGGTGTCCACCGCGATGGCGGTCTTGCCGGTGCCGCGGTCGCCGATGATCAGCTCGCGCTGGCCGCGGCCGATGGGGATGAGCGCGTCGATGGCTTTGATCCCCGTCTGCAGCGGCTCCGAAACCGGCTGCCGCAGCACGATGCCCGGTGCTACGATGTCGATCTGGCGCCGGGCGGCGGCATCGATCGGCCCCTTGCCGTCTACCGGCTCCCCCAGCGGGTTGACCACCCGTCCGAGGAAGTCCGGCCCTACCGGGATGTCGAGCACCCGCCCGGTGCGCTGCACCTGGCTGCCCTCCTCGATGCGCGTCCAGTCGCCGAGGATCACCGCGCCGATGTTGTCTTCTTCTAGGTTCAGCGCGAGGGCGATGACGGGCTCGCCCTCCTGCGGGAGGATCTCGAGCATCTCGCTCGCCATGGTTTCGGTGAGGCCGTAGATGCGGGCGATGCCGTCCTTGACCTCGAGCACCTCGCCGACTTCCTCGGCGTGCAGATCTTCCTCGTACCGCTCGATCTCCTTGAGGAGGACGTTCTTGATCTCCCCCGCGCGGAGCTGCGTTTCGACGGTTGCCATGTTCTTTATCGCGTGGTTGAAGTAGCCGTGATCTCCGCGCCGGCTCCGGCAGCACCCGCGTGCCGCAGGCGTCCGCGGAGGTCGCCGAGCCGCCGGCGCACCGAGCCGTCCAAAACCTGGTCGCCCACCCGCACCACCACGCCGCCCAACAGGTCGCGGTCGGTGCGCCAGGAGGCCACCACCTGCTTGCCGAGCCGCCTCTCGAGAGCGGCGACGATCTCCGAGCGGAGTGCGTCGTCCGGCGGCTCGGCCAGCGTGACCTCGGCCCGGGCGCGGCCGTGCGCCTCGTCCACCAGCGCCTGGTACGCTTCGGCAATCTCGCCGAGACTCCCCTGTCGGCGCTTCTCGAGGACCACCAGCAGGAAGTGGAGCAGCGTCGGCGGCATGCGGCCGCCCAGCGCCTCGCGGAGTGCGGTGCGCTTCGCTTCGAGGGCGACGCGCGGCGTCTCCAGAAAGGCGCGGATGCGCGGCTCCCTATCCAGCAGCGACGACAGCTCCTCCAGCCCGCGGCCGTACTCCTCGGCCGCGTCGCCACCCCGCGAGCGCGCGAGCGCGAACAGGGTGTCGGCGTAGTTGCGGGCGACGAGCGGGGCGCGCACCGTCAGACCTCCACCGCCACGTCCGAGGCGAGAGCGCGGTCCTCGAGGTCGCCGAGATACTCCTGCACCAGACGCCGGTTGTCGTCGGGCGTGAGGTTGCGGCGGAGCAGCTTCTCCGCCGCCGCGATCGCGACGTCGACCGCTTCCTCGCGCACCGCGACCACGGCGCGTCGCTCTGCCTGCTCGATCTCCCGCCGCGCCCGCTCGGCGATCTCCTCCTGCTCCCGCCGCGTATCGGCCAGCATCTCCTCGCGCACTTTCTCGGCAGCCGAGCGGCTGTCGTCGAGCGCCTGCTGGATGCGTTCCCGTGTCTCCTGCAGCTCCTTGCGGTGCTGCTCGACCAGCTCCGCGGCGGCGGCGCGGTCGCGTTCCGCGGCTTCGGTGAGCTCACGCAGCCGCTGCTCGCGGGCCTCGACCGCGCCGAGGATCGGCGGGTACGCGAACTTCGTCAGGATCGCCAGGACGACGAGGAAGATGACGATCGTCCAGAAGGTGAGCCCGAGGTTCACCTCGAGCAGACCGCCACCCTCCTGCGCACGCGCCGGCCCGGCCGCGCCTGCGGTCAGGATGGTGAAGAGAAGGAGAGAACGGAGCATGGCCATGGAACGAGTAAGGGGGACTGCCGGCTCCCGCGGGACCCACCCCCGGGAGCCGCTGCCGAATCAGCCCCTCCGCACCACGATCCCGCCCTGGATCAAAAAGGTGACCACCACTGCGAAGAGGGCGACGCCCTCCACCAGCGCGGCGAGGATCAGCGCCGCCGTCTGGATGTTGCCTGCGATCTCCGGCTGACGCGCCATCGCTTCCGTCGCGCGCCCGCCGATCAGGCCGATGCCGAGACCGGCGCCGATCACGGCGAGACCGGCCCCGAGACCGGCGCCGAGAAGGCCGTTGGAAAGGAACGCGTTGGCTGCCTGCATCACTTCGGGTGCCTGCATGTTACCGCCTCCTGCTGAGAACGATCGGTTGGGGCCCGCTCCACGCGGCCGCGGCCGCCGGCGCTACAAGGCTTTCGCCACGCGCCTTCCCCGGGTGCCCATCTCCCGGGTACTGTACGACGGAGAGGGAGCAGGTCTCCGCCGGGACTACGGTACTTCAATGAGCATGCTGCAGCAGGCCGATGAACACGGCCGAAAGCAGCGCGAAGATGTACGCCTGCAGGAACGCCACAAAGATTTCCAGAAAGGTGATCGCCACCCCCATCAGCACCGGCGGCGCCACCACCCACCAGCTCCCGAACACGAAGATCAGCGAGATCAGCGCGAGCAGCACGATGTGCCCCGCCGTCATGTTCGCCATCAAACGGATCGTCAGCGCGAATGGCTTGGTGAACTTGCTCGCCATTTCGATGGGTGAGAGCGCGACCGCCATCCCCCACGCCGCCACCTTGTTCATCCCCGGCGGGACGAAGAAGATGGTTCCGAGGTACCCCTTCGGCCCCAGCTTGAGCATCCCGGCGATCTCCGTCACGAGGAACGTCAGCAGAGCGAGCCCCCCGGTCACCGCAACGTTCGCAGTGGCGGTCGAACCCCAGGGCACCAGCCCCAGCAGGTTGGCGAAGAGAATGAAAAAGAACAGGGTGATGATGAAGGGCGCGAACTTCGCTCCGTCGTGGCCGATGTTGTCCATCACCACCCGGTCGCGGAGGAAGAGGATCAGCGCCTCCAGAGCGCTGTGCCGCCGCTTGGTGGGCAGGCCGTGACCGGCACTGTGCGCCCGCTTCGCCAACCCCGCGGTGGAAAGGATCAGCGCGAGGGTGAGCAGGGCCGCGAAGCCGAGAAAGAGGACGTGTTTCGTGGGGGTGATGTCGATGGACCCCAGCATCCACGAGCCGGCTTCCGGGAAGTGGACCACCCCGAAGGGCGTCTCCCACTCGTGACTGTCGAGGATGTGGTGCATGAAGTCCACGCCCTCTCCCTCGCCGTGGGCCGCCTCGGCGTGCTGCGCGCCCGCGGCTTCCGCCGGCGGCTCCGCGTGCTGCTGCGGCGCCGCGAAGAGCGCGAAACCCAACGCGAGGGCGGCGATCATCGCGCCTCGCGCGACGCGACGGTCCCGATCACCATCGGCTCGATCAGCGTAGTGAGAAAGAAGACAGCCACCATCGACAGCAACGGCGGCGCGGCTGCCATCCCCAGCCGCGGCGCGAGCAGGAGCGCGGCGCCTCCGACAGCGAGGAACCTGGCGAGGGCGCCGGCGGCGTACGCGCTCAGCCGGCGTGCGGGGTCGATCCGGTTGGTGAGCGCCCAGACGAGCATGAGCTGGACGCCGCACGCGACCGCGGCGGCGGCGAGCACCAGCTCCGCGGTAGCGGGAGCCGCCAGGATACCGGCCGCCGCGACCGTAGCCGCGACCCCGATCGCCATCATTGTGTATCCCCACGCACCACGCATCAGGATTTCTTTACCAGCTTCCGGTAGATGGTGTAGAACCCCGCCGCCGCGCCGACGAAGACTCCGGCGATCAGCAGCCAGGGAGTGGTCCCAAACCGCTCGTCCAACCACTGCCCCGCGAAGAGAAAGAGCAGGATGGCGATTGCGAACTGCAATCCCACCCCCGCGTATTCCGTGGGCGAGGGTATCTCGGATCGATCGCCCGTCGTGCGCCCCGGCTCCCGCTGCATGGCTCCTCCGGACACGGGTCACCCCCCTCCCAGCGGCCCCAATGTACCCGCTTGTGAAATTTTTCGCAAGCCCGATTCGGGCCCCGGCACGCGGCGTGCTCCAACCCTCTACGACCCTGCCCCCCGCTCTCCCTTGAGCCCCCTGGACGCAGAACCCGTTCGACCATCCGGCGCGCGGCTGGCGACCGCCCGATGATCCTGTTCCTGCTGCTCCTCCTGATCGCCTGCTCAGGCTTCTTTTCGGGGGCGGAGATCGCCATCTTTTCCGTCAGTGAGGCACGCGTGCGGAGCCTCGACGAGGAAGGCGTTCGCGGTGCCGGCGCCCTGGCCGAGCTGAAGGCGAATCCGGAGCGACTGCTCACCACGATCCTGGTGGGCAACAACGTGGTCAACATCGCCGCCACCGCCCTGGCCACGAAGCTGGCGCTCGACACCTTCGGCGACCAGGGGGTGGCGTACGCGACCGGCGCGATGACGTTGCTCGTCCTGGTCCTCGGCGAGATCACGCCGAAGAGCTTCGCGGCGGCCCACTCGGTGCGCATTTCGCTCACCATCGCCCCGTTCATACACTTTCTGTCGCGTTTCCTCTTTCCTGTGGTCACGCCGCTCACCGCGCTGAGCCGCAAGCTGGTGCGACGCCGCAGTCGCGACGATCCGCTCAGCTTCGTCGAGGGAGAGATCCGGGAGATGGCGGCGATCTACCACGAGCAGGGGGCGATCGAGGATCACGAGCGGCAGATCATCGACCGCGCCTTTCGCCTCGACAAGACCCGCGCCTGGGAGATCATGACTCCCCGCGTGGATCTCTTGGCCTGGCCCGCGGGGGCGCGGCTGGCGGAGATCGCCGCGGAGTTGCGCACGGTGCGCTACTCGCGCGTGCCCGTGTACGGAGAGACGGTGGACGACATCGTCGGCATCGTCTACACCCGCGACGCCTACCAGGCGCTGGTGGCGGGGCAGCACGACGTCCCCCTCGCGTCGCTCGCGCGGGAGCCGTTCTTCGTGCCGGGGAGCGTTCCGCTGATCAAGCTGCTGGGCGACTTCCAGACGCGGCGCATCCACATGGGCGTGGTCATCGACGAGTACGGGGGCACGGACGGCCTGGTGACTCTCGAAGACATCCTCGAGGAGCTGGTGGGGGAGATCGTGGACGAGACGGACCTCCCGGAGCAGCCCATCGTGCGCCTTTCCCGCAACGAGATCCTGGTGGACGGCGGCACCGACCTGCGGGAAATCAACCACTTCTTCAACGCCGCGCTCCCGCAGCTCGAGCATCGCTCGCTGAACGGCTACCTGCTCGACGAGCTGGGACACGTTCCCAAGCCAGGGGACGAGATCGAGCGGGAGGGCGTACGGATCCGCATCGAGGAAGCGAGCGAGACGCAGGTGCTCCGCGCCCGCATCCTGCGTGTGCATCCGCCGGCGAGCGAGGCCGTGGTCCGCCACGACCCGGCCGCGAGCTGACGGTGCCGATCCTTCCCTTCGCCGGCATCCATCCGCGCATCGACTCCAGCGCCTTCGTGGCGCCGTCCGCCACGGTGATCGGCAACGTCGAGATCGGCGCGGAGGCGAGCGTCTGGTTCGGCGCCGTCCTGCGCGGCGACGAGTTGGAGCACGTCATCTCGATAGGGGCCCGCAGCAGCGTACAGGACAACTGCGTGATCCACGTCAGCGCGGCGGGAGCCACCCTGATCGGCGAAGAAGTCACCGTCGGCCACGGCGCCGTGTTGGAAAGCTGCACGGTCGGGCGGCGGGCGCTGATCGGGATGAACGCGGTCGTGCTGCAGGGGGCGAGCGTCGGCGACGAGGCGCTGATCGCGGCCGGGGCGGTGGTCGGCGAGGGCGCGGAGGTGCCGGCGCGCCACCTCGCCGCGGGGGTGCCCGCGCGCGTCCGCAAGGAGCTGGCGGGAGAGTCGCTGGACTGGATCACTCGCAGCGCGCCCCACTACGTAGCCCTTTCGCGCCGCTACCTTGCGGAGGGAATCGGGCGGGTCGGGAAATGAAAGGCTACGACGTCGCCGTGATCGGCGGCGGCGTGATCGGCTGTGCCGTCGCGCGCCACGTTGCGCGCCAGGGCGCGTCGACCGTGGTGCTGGAGCGGGGCACGCCGGGTGCGGAGGCGTCGCATGCGGCGGCGGGGATGCTCGCGCCGCTCGCGGAGGCCGACGGTCCCGGACCGTTCCTCGACCTGCTCCGCGCCGGCGCCCATGCCTATCCGGATTTCGTGGCTGATCTGGCAAGAGAAACCGGAATCGACTGCGGCTATCGTACGGAAGGGACCTTGCTGGTGTCGCTGCGCGAAGCGGACGACGCGCCGCTCGAGCACCGCTACCGCTGGCAGTCGGACGCCGGCTTGCCGGTGGAGCGCCTCGAACGCGACGCGGCGCTGCAGCTCGAGCCCGGTCTGGCGCCGACGCTCAGGAAAGCGCTGCTCTTTCCGCTGGACCGGCAGGTGGACAACCGCCTGCTGGCCCGAGCGCTTCCCGCCGCGGCGGCAGCGGCCGGAGCCGATTTCCGGCTCGGCGAGCCGGCCGGCGTGCGGCACGACGGTGCCAGGGTGACGGGCGCTACCTTCGGCGGGGACGAGATTTCCGCCGCCACCGTGGTGATCGCCGCCGGCGCCTGGTCGGGAACGATCGCTGGAGCTCCCGACCCCCCGCCGGTGCGCCCGGTTCGCGGACAGATCCTCGCGCTGGACGTGCTGCCGCTCGCCTTCACCCACACGATCGACTCCCTGCGCGGGTACCTGGTGCCGCGGTCCGACGGTCGCCTGATCGTGGGAGCCACCGTCGAAGCCGGCGGCTGGAGCAAGGCGCTCACGCCGCGGGGCGTCGGGGAATTGCTCGAGGCGGCGGTGCAGATCGCTCCGGCTCTCGCGGACGCACCGATCGTTGAGCTGTGGGCGGGGCTCCGCCCCGGCACGCCCGACGGGCTGCCGGTGCTGGGGCCCGACCCGCGGCTCGGGGGGCTGCTCTACGCCAGCGGGCACTACCGCAACGGCATCCTGCTCGCCCCTCTCACCGGCCAGGCGATCGGCGAGCTGGCGCTGGGGCGGCCCTCGCCGATCGAGCTGGAAGCATTTTCTCCGGCACGCTTCCGCTGAACGCGTGGGCGAGACGATCAGGCGCCGAGCATCGTCCTCCCGTACCATTCCACCATCGCCGCTCCCCAGGGTTCCGTCACCGCCGCCCCCAGCGCCAGAAAGATCCCGAAAGGCACGAGCTTGCCCGTCTTCCAGCTGATCGGACCGAAGATCAGGGTGCCGAGCAGCGCCCCCAGGAAGAGCGTGATCAGCATCCCCTGCACGCCGAGAAACGCGCCGATCATCGCCATCATCTTGATGTCCCCGCCGCCCATCGCCGGCTTGCAAAAGACCCACTCCCCCAGCACCGCCACCCCGTAGAGCAGCAGAAAGCCGACCAGCGCGCCGACCGCGGCCGCCTGCGGCGTGATCCCTCCCGGCGCGAAGGCGAGCGCGAGCCCCGCCACCAGGCCGCCTAGCGAGAACTCGTCCGGGATCACGTACGCCCGCGCGTCGGTCAGGGCGATGCCCAGCAGGAGCGTGAGGAAGAGCGCGGTGGAAAGGGCCTGCCAACCGAGTCCGTGCCGGGCGACCGCCGCCACCCAGAGGGCAGCGGTCACCAGCTCCACCAGCGGGTACTGCGCGGAAATGACGACGCGGCAGGCGCGGCAGCGACCGCGCAGCAGGAGCCAGCCCACGACCGGGAGGTTGTCGTGCCAGGCGATGGGGGTTTCACAGGCGGGGCAGCGCGACCGCGGCCGCACCACCGAAAGCCCCTCCGGCAGTCGGTAGACGCAAACGTTCAGGAACGACCCGATCGCCGCACCCAGCAGGGCGGCGTAGGCCCAGAGCAGCGGCTGAGGCATCAAGGAAGCGTGGACGAGGACGGTTGGAGCTGGAAGAGCAGAATGGCAGCCGCGGCCGCGACGTTCAGCGACTCGGCGCCGCCGCGCAGCGGGATGCCGACCAGCGCATCGGCGTGACGCCGGGTTGCCGCCGAGATTCCCGCGCCCTCGTTGCCGACGGCGAGCGCGACCCGCGGAGGGAGCGACTCCGGCAGCGGTGGAGCCCCGGCGGCCGCGGCGAACAGGCGCACCTCCGCCGCGCCGAGCCATGGGCGGAGCCGCTCCCAACCCGCGGCGACCAGAGGGGTGCGGAAGCACGCCCCGCTGGCGGCGCGCACGGCCTTGGGGTTCCAGGGGTCCACGGTCCCGGGAAGGAGGACCACGCCGGCGGCGCCCAGTGCTTCGGCGGTCCGCACCAGCGTTCCGACGTTGCCGGGATCCTGGACGGCGTCGAGCACCAGCACCAACAACCGGTCGCCGCGTGGCTCGAGCGATTCCAGCGTCGCGGTGGGAACCTGGCCGACGGCGACGATGCCCTGCGGGGTGTCGGTGTCCGCGTAGGTCGTGAGCTCCGCGTCGCTCACCGAGCGCCAGGTCACGCCGCGCTCCGACGCCAGACCGCGCAGCTCCGCCGCGGCGGCATCGTCCTCCCAGGAGGACGTCGAGACGACCAGCCGCACCGTCAGCGGAGACGCCAGCAGATCGCGCACCCCGCGCGTACCCTCAGCCAGAAAACGACGGCTACGTTCGCGGTTGCGGCGGCTGCGCAGCGCGCGCAGCTCCCGTTCCTCCCCGCGTGTCGGCGTCCCGACGGATGGTCCGGGACTTGCCCCCTCGACCTGTGACAAAACCGGCCTCGACCCTTTTGAGGAGTCACTCACCATGACAGCCACCCTGGTACGCACCCTTCGCCGCGGCATCGCACCCCTCGCCATCGCCAGCACTGTCGGCGCCGGCGCGTGCGCCCCGGCGATCTCGACGCAGCAGGAGCAGCAGCTCGGCGCCCAGTACGCCGCCGAGATCAACCGCCAGCTCCCCATCGTGGACGACGCGCAGATCAACGGCTACATCAACGATCTCGGCAGGCAGATCGCACGCCCCAACGACCCGCGTGGGATACCCTATACCTTCCGGGTGGTGAACGCGAGCCAGGTCAACGCCTTCGCCGTTCCCGGCGGCTACGTTTATGTGAACCGCGGGCTGATCGAACGCGCCGACAACATGTCGGAGCTGGCGGGCGTGCTCGCCCATGAAATCGGCCACGTGGTCGAGCGTCACAGCGTGGAGCAGATGCAGAAGATGCAGAACGCGCAGCTCGGCGTCGCGCTCGGCACCATCCTGCTCGGGCAGCCGAGCCAGCTCGGCGCGCTCGGCATCAACGCAGTCGGCAGCGCGGTCTTCGCCGGTTTCAGCCGCGACGCGGAGCGGGAGGCAGACCAAGTGGCCGTGACGTACCTGGTCCGCTCCGGGATCAACCCGCGCGGCATGGTAACCTTCTTCCAGAAATTGCTCGACGAGCAGCAGCGCAACCCCGGCGCGCTGGAGCAGTGGTTCTCGACCCACCCGACCACGCAGGAGCGCATCGCCGACGTGCAACGCATCATCCAGCAGACCCCCGGCGCCAGCCGGCCGAGTTTGACCGAGAATACGCAGGCGTTCCAGACCTTCAAATCGCGGGTCACACGGCTCCCCGCCCCGCCGAAGCAGCAGCGGCGCCGTTGAGCCACGGGGGGATGCCCGTCGCGCTCAGCATCGCCGGCTCCGACTCGGGCGGCGGGGCGGGCATCCAGGCGGACCTCAAGACCTTTTCCGCCTTCGGGGTCTTCGGGACCACCGCGGTGACCGCCGTGACCGTCCAGAACACGCTCGGCGTGGCGGACATCCACCCCGTCCCGCTGGAGATCGTGCGCGGGCAGATCCGCGCCGTCGCCGATGATCTCCCGCCCGCCGCTTGCAAGACCGGGATGCTGGCTACCGCCGAGTTGGTCCGGGCGGTGGCGGAGGCGCTCGAGGAGCTGGCCCTTCCCGGCTTCGTGCTCGACCCCGTGATGGTTGCCAGCAGCGGCGACCGGCTGCTCGACACGGATGCGGAAGCGACGCTCCGCGACCTGCTCCTCCCGCTCGCGGAGGTGGTCACGCCGAACCTGCACGAGGCGGCGATCCTGACGGGCGCTCCGGTGGAGGATGCGGACGGAATGCGCAGCGCCGCGCGCGCGCTGGTCGAGCGCGGCGCCCGTGCGGCGCTGGTCAAGGGGGGGCACCTCGGAGGCGGCCACGTACTCGACGTCTTCTGGGATGGAGACGAGATGCGCGAGTGGGAGTACCCCAAGCTGGCGACCCGCCACACCCACGGCACCGGCTGCACGCTCTCGGCGGCGGTAGCCGCGGGGCTCGCGCAGGGCCGGCCCGCGCCGCGCGCGGTGGCGGACGCGCTCGGCTTCGTGCGCCGCGCCATCGAGACGGCGCCGGGGCTCGGCGCCGGACACGGGCCGCTGAACCACTTCGTGGCGGTGGATCCGACCCGGTGAGCGGCCGGCGTCACCGGCGCAGGAACCAGTCGGCGGCGAGGTATCCCAACGTCAGCCCCAGCACCATCAGCGCTCCCCACACGGTTGGCGGCGACGGGACCGGAAGGCGCAGCAGCCGGACCACGACCCCGATCAGCAGCGCGACCAGTATGCCCACCCAGCCGGGGCGGCTCACGTCGCGATCCTCCGCAGCAGCCCCCGCAGGAGCCGGGACAGCGTATCCCGCACGCGTTCACCAGTTTCGACCACCTCCGCGTGTGAGAGTGCCCCCTCCCCCAGCCCCGCCGCAAGGTTGGTGATGCAGGAGATGCCGGCGACCCGCACCCCCCGCGCCCGCGCAGCGATGATCTCCGGCACCGTGGACATGCCCACCGCGTCGGCACCCCAACCCCGCAGCATGCGGATCTCGGCGGGCGTCTCGTAGCTCGGGCCCGTGACCGCGGCGTAGACGCCCTCGCTGAGCGGGATCTCCAGCTCGCGCGCCACGTCCAACGCGATGCGCCGCAGCTCGCGATCGTACGGAGCGGACATGTCCGGGAAGCGCTCTTCTCCGGGGAGTACGGCTCCGGCGAGCGGGTTCTTCCAGAGCAGGTTGAGGTGATCGGCGATCAGCATCAGGTCGCCGGGCCGCACGCCCGGCCTCACCCCGCCCGCCGCGTTGGTGACCAGCATCGTCTCGATCCCCAGCGAGGCGAACGCCCGCACGGGGGCGACCACCTGCTCCGGCGCCCATCCCTCGTAAAGGTGGAAGCGCCCCTGCATCGCCGCGACCGCGACGCCCTCGAGCGTGCCGCACACGAGCGCGCCAGCGTGACCGGCGACGCTCGCCGTGGGAAAGCCGGGGATCTCCGCGTACGCGATCCGCAGCGGGTCGGCGATCTCATCCGCCAGCGCACCCAGCCCGGAGCCGAGCACCAACAGAACACGGGGGTCGAGCGGCAGCCGCTCCTCGAGGTAGCGCCGCGCCTGGTCGTGAGGGCCGGGGGGAAGCATGCGGTGGTTGTCGGACGGTGTGCGCAGTGACGTCGGTGCAGCGAGCGGCCGGGGCAACGAAGCTGGCATCCGCCGCGCCAGAATGCCATCCCCCTGCCGATTTTTCTGCCGAAGCGGCAGGGAAATCGACGGAAACCCTGGCATGCCCGTTGCGAAATCCGCAGGTGTGCGCCGCCCACGGCGCTTGACCCTACGCAGCACCCGAAACGGAGCGAACATGGCAAAGGTTATCGGCATCGATCTCGGAACCACCAACTCGGTGGTATCCGTCATGGAGGGCGGCGATCCCGTCGTCATCCCCAACGCGGAGGGCGGACGGACGACGCCTTCCGTAGTCGCATTCACCAAGGACGGCGAGCGCCTCGTCGGGCAGGTGGCCCGCCGCCAGGCGATCACCAATCCGCAGAACACCGTCTTCTCCATCAAGCGCTTCATGGGCCGCAAGGAAGCGGAGGTGAAGGAAGAGGAGAAGATCGTCCCCTACGACGTGGTGGACGGCCCCAACGGGTTGGCCCAGGTCAAGGTCCCCAACGCCGACAAGACGTATACGCCCCCGGAGATCTCCGCCATGATCCTGCAGAAGATGAAGCAGACGGCGGAAGACTACCTCGGCAGCACGGTCAACCAGGCGGTGATCACCGTCCCCGCCTACTTCAACGACGCCCAGCGTCAGGCCACCAAGGACGCCGGCAAGGTAGCCGGGCTCGAGGTGCTGCGTATCATCAACGAGCCGACGGCCGCCGCGCTCGCCTACGGGCTGGACAAGAAAAAGGATGAAAAGATTGCCGTCTTCGATCTAGGAGGCGGCACGTACGACATCTCCGTGCTGGAATTGGGCGACGGCGTCTTCGAAGTAAAGGCCACCAACGGCGACACCCACCTGGGTGGCGACGACTTCGACCAGCGCATCATCGACTGGCTGGTCGCCGAGTTCAAAAAGGACCAGGGGATCGACCTGTCGGGAGACCCGATGGCGCTGCAGCGGCTCAAGGAAGCCGCCGAAAAGGCGAAGATGGAGCTGTCGACCACCATGTCGACCGACATCAACCTGCCCTTCATCACCGCGACGCAGGAAGGGCCGAAGCACCTCAACGTCACGCTGACCCGCGCGAAGTTCGAGCAGCTCGTCGACGATCTGGTGCAGCGCACCGTCGAGCCGATGAAGAAGGCGCTCGACGACGCCGGCTTGAAGCCCTCGGAGATCGACGAGGTCATCCTGGTCGGCGGCTCGACGCGCATCCCCAAGATCCAGGAAAAGGTCAAGGACTTCTTCGGCAAGGAGCCGAACAAGGGGGTGAACCCGGACGAGGTGGTCGCGATCGGCGCCGCCATCCAGGGCGGTGTGCTGGCGGGCGACGTCAAGGACGTGCTGTTGTTGGACGTGACACCGCTCTCGCTCGGCATCGAAACGCTCGGCGGTGTCTTCACTACGCTGATCGAGCGCAACACGACCATCCCCACCAAGAAGTCCGAGACGTTTTCGACGGCGGAGAGCAACCAGACCACTGTCGAGATCCACGTGCTCCAGGGCGAGCGCGAGATGGCGACGTATAACAAAACCATCGGCAAATTCCAGCTCACCGGGATCCCGCCGGCCCCCCGCGGTGTGCCGCAGATCGAGGTGACCTTCGACATCGACGCGAACGGCATCCTCAACGTTTCGGCCAAGGACCGCGCCACGGGCAAGGAGCAGAAGATCCGCATCGAGGCGTCCAGCGGCCTTTCCGATCAGGAGATCGAGAAGATGGTGCGCGACGCCGAGCAGCACGCGTCGGAAGACCAGGAGCGGCGCCAGCAGGTCGAGGCGCGCAACCGCCTCGACGGGATGACGTACGAGGTCGAAAAGAACATGAAGGAGTGGGAGGACAAGCTCGACGAGAGCGCCAAGTCCACTTTGCAGGAGGCCCTCGAGCGCGCTCGCAAGGCGCTCAAGCAGGACGACCTCACCGAGATCACCGCAGCGCAGGAAGCGCTCAACACGGCGTACAGCGCCGCCGGCGCACAGATCTACCAGGCGCAGCAGGCGGAGACCGCCGGCGCCGAGGCGGGGCCGGACGCGGGCTTCACCGGCGGAGCCACCGCCGGTGCCGGCTTCGAGGAGGATGCAACCGCTGCGGCCGGCGCGGCGTCGAACCAGGAGGACGTGATCGAGGCCGATTACGAGATCGTGGACGAGAGCAAGTAGCCCGCGCACGACCGCTGCAGCCGGCTCCGCGTCCCGCGAGCGGCGCGGAGTCGGCTGCGTTCCGTCCGCCGTGGGAACACGGCCCGGAAGCACCAGTATGAAGGCTGCACGGAGTGCTTCTTCGCGCACCCGACGTTCGACCAGACGGCAGCTCCCAACCAGACAGCAAACGACCATGCTCGATCCGATCCGCGCCAAGGTGGCGCTCCTCGCCGTCACCGCAACGGCGTTCACCGGCGGCGTTCTGATCGCCTCCGGCCTCGAATGGACCACCGACTCACACGCAGCCCAGCTCCAGGCCCCGCCTTCCCGGCAGGAGGTCAAGCCGGTCGCCGACCTGAGCCAGGCCTTCATCTCCATCGCGAAATCCGTCACCCCGTCGGTGGTCTCCATCGCCACCGAGCGCCAGTCCAGCGGCGAGACGGCCGACGCGCGCGGCATCCCCCCCGAGTTCAGGCAGATGTTCCCGTTCTTTCGGGGGCCGCAGCAGCAGGGACCGGAGCACGCCAGCGGGTCGGGCTTCTTCATCTCGCCCGACGGCTACATCATGACCAACAATCACGTAGTCGAGGGCGCCTCTCGCATCGACGTGGTGCTGCAGGACAACCGGCAGTTCCGGGCGAAGCTGGTGGGGCGCGACCCGACCACCGACGTGGCGGTCATCAAGATCGAGGGGAACGGCTTCCCCGCCGTGCGCTTCGGCGACGTGGACGACGCGCAGGTGGGCGAATGGGTGCTCGCGATGGGCAACCCGCTCGACATCGGCTTCACCGTCACCTCGGGGATCATCAGCGCGAAAGGACGGCCGCTCGGGATCATCAGCCAGTCGCTCGCGGAACAGGGGGGGGAGAGCAACACCGCCATCGAGGATTTCATCCAGACCGACGCGGCGATCAACCCGGGCAACCCGGGGGGCCCGCTGATCGACCTGAACAGCAACGTTATCGGCGTCAACTCCGCCATCGCCTCGCGGACGGGGCTCTACGCCGGGTACGGCTTCGCCATTCCCTCGGACCTGGCGCGGCGCGTCGCCGACGACCTGATCCGCTACGGCCGCTCACGGCGGCCGGTGCTCGGCGTCTTCATCCAGGACGTGAGCCCGGAGGACGCCGAGGTCTACAAGCTGCCTTCGGTGAGCGGAGTTCTGGTGCAGGGCTTCCCGAGCGAGAACAGCTCCGCGCAGCGCGCGGGGGTGAAGCAGGGCGACGTGATCGTCGGCATCGACGGCCGCCCGGTTTCCCGCGTCAGCCAGCTCCAGCGGCTGATCCGCGTCAAGCAGCCCGGGGAAATGGTCACGCTGGAGGTGGTCCGTGGCGGCGACCGGAAACGAGTGCGGGTGGATCTCACGGAGAACCAGCCGACGGCCCGACGCACCGCCGCCAACCGCACCGCCACTCCGCAGGACGACACCGCCGACCGCCTCGGCTTCA
>JBPCJG010000073.1:0-11306 GCA_051005515.1 Longimicrobiaceae bacterium | reverse complement strand
GCCGAGCGGCACCCACGCCTTGACCAGCGCCTTGGTGAGCACGTCCCCCAGCAGGATGAGGACGCCGATCCGCAGCGCGATCGTCCAGCCTTCCTGCGGCTCGCGGTCCGAACGCCTGCGTCGGAGGGGGACGGGACGGACGTGGGACATGCGCGCGGCCGGTGGGGGAGGCAGGAGCGACTGCCCCGCAGCAGCGGGGCGATGGGACACCCTCCCTCAGACAAGTTCCGCGCCTGCCTCCCGGTATCGTGGACCGGTTCGCGCTCGATGCCGTCACTTCTTCCGCACCCGCACCCGCTCCACCGCGTGGTCCGCTCCCTTCTCGATGATGAGGTCGGCGCGCTCCCGCGTCGGCTCGATGTTTTCGTGCAGGTTGACCGCGTTGATGCGGGTCCAGAGGTCGTCGGCGAGAGCTACCGACTCCTCCACCGTCAGGCTGGTCACCCGCCGGAAGTAGGAGGCGGGATCGTGGAAGGCAGTTTCGCGAAACTCGAGGAAACGCCGCACGAACCAAGTCCTCATGTCCTTTTCTGCGGCGTCGACGTAGAGGGAAAGGTCGAAGAAGTCGGAAACCAGGACGCGCGGCACGTCGCGGCGCGCCGCCTGCCCTGCCTGGAGGACGTTGAGCCCTTCGAGGATGAGGATGTCGGGGCGCCCTATCTCCCGCTCTTCCCCCGGCAGGATGTCGTAGACGAGGTGCGAGTAGACCGGGACGGGAGGGGCTTTGCCGGCCTTGACACCGGCGAGGAAATCGACCAGCCGCGGCAGGTCGTAGCCTTCCGGGAAGCCCTTCCGCTCCATCAGCCCCCGCCGCTCGAGCTCCCGGTTCGGATACAGGAAACCGTCGGTGGGGACGAGTGCGACGTGGGGGTGGCGCGGGTCGCGCGCGAGCAGCGTCTGGAGCAGGCGAGCGGTGGTGCTCTTCCCCGCCGCAACGCTCCCCGCGATGCCGAGGACGAAAGGTGTCTCGTCGACGTCCCGTCGCAGGAACGCCGCGCTTCGCCGGCGCCGCTCCCGCCGCTGCGCGACCTCCAGCTCCAGCAGCCGGACGAGCGGGAGGTAGACGTCTGCGACCTCCTGGCGCGAAAGCCGCACGCCGACGCCCCCGAGCTCCTCCAGCTCCTCTGCGGAGAGCGGGACGGGCTCGTGATCGCGGAGCCGGCTCCACTCCGCGCGGGAAAAGGTCTCATACCCGTAACCCACGGCCGCTATGATCGGCCCGCGCATTTCTCCTCCTCCGTCTACACGTTTGTATCCCACGCTGGTGGGCGTTACATTTTCCCCGCTGATGGTGTTGCAAATTGCCCGCCACGAGCGTTGCGATATACCCTTTGTATGCATTGCATTTTCCCGGTTACGGTATATGCTTCCCCGTCGACATCTGAAGTCGCGCTACGTCGGAGGCGAAACCGACCGCGTTACGACTCACCCGGGAGGCCGTCCCATGTCCTACCACGCACGCGTGGTCGATGCAGAGCTTTCCTCGCGCCTGTCCTCGACCGGCGCCGTCGTCATCGAGGGGCCGAAGGCGTGTGGGAAAACTGCGACCGCGAGGCAGTTCGCGGTTAGCGAGGTGCTGCTGGATGTGGACGAGAACGCTCGTCGGGCAGTGGCCGTCGACCCTACCCTCGTGCTGGACGGCGATGCGCCCCGCCTCATCGACGAGTGGCAGATCGAGCCGGCAATCTGGAACCACATTCGGCGCACAGTCGACAACCGCCGAAAACCGGGTCAGTTCATACTGACCGGCTCGGCCGTCCCAGCGGACGACGTTATCCGGCACACCGGCGCCGCACGCATCACACGGCTTCGTATGCGGCCCATGAGCCTCTACGAGATGGGTCATTCTACGGGGGAGATCTCGCTGCAGGGACTCCTCGAAGCCATACCGCCTCGCACCTCGGATCCCGGGGTGACGGTAGCAGATCTCGCTGAGCGCGTGGCCGTAGGAGGATGGCCCGGTCACCGCGATCTCTCTACGCAACAGACCTTGCGGTGGGTCCGCGACTACCTTGAGGAGATCCGCCGCGTCGATGTCGGCCGTATCGACGCCACCCGCCGAGACCCGGAGAAGGTGGGGCGCTTGCTTCGTTCGCTGGCGCGGAATGTGGCTACCACCGTTGCGGTCACGACTCTCGGCACCGATGCCGGTGGCTCCGACGGAGCCATCAAGGATGACACGATTCGCGATTACCTCGAGGCGCTCGAACGCCTGATGATCGTTGAAGATCAGCCGGCGTGGGCGCCTCATCTGAGGTCGCGATCCATTTTGCGGACCGCTTCCAAGCGCCACTTCGTCGACCCTTCATTAGCGGTGGCAGCCCTGCGCGCAACACCAGACCGGTTGCTGGCAGACCTGAACCTGTTCGGGTTTCTCTTCGAGTCGCTCGTCGTCCGAGATCTCCGGGTTTATGCCCAAAGCGCAGACGCAACCGTTTTCCATTACCGGGACAACACCGATCTCGAAATCGATGCGATCGTGGAGGCGACGGATGGTCACTGGGGAGCCTTCGAGGTCAAGCTGGGAACCGGACAGGTGGAGGAAGCGGCGAGCAACCTCCTGAAGTTCGCCGCTCGCGTCGACACGTCGAAATGTGGGAAGCCAGGCGTTTTAGGGGTCATCACCGCCGCCGGCTATGGCTATGTGCGCCCCGACGGTGTCGCGGTACTCCCCATTGCCGCTCTCGCTCCCTGATGCTCTCCACACCGTCTCATCAGGCATTCGCCGTTCTGTACCGCACTTGAACGCCCGGCGGGGCTCTGCGTCTGCATCGGCACCACCTCACCCACCCATCAACCGATCGAGCGAGCGGTACTGGATAGCCTCGGAAACATGGGCCGTGCCGATCTCCTCTGCCGCTTCGAGATCGGCGAGCGTGCGGGCGATCTTGAGCACCCGATGGTACGCACGCGCGGAGAGCCCCAACCGTGTGATTGCGGTGCGCAGTAACGCGTCGCTCCCCTCGCCCACCCGGCAGAACTCGCGCAGATCCCGCGCGCCCATGTGCGCGTTTGCGTGCATCTCCGGCTTGCCGGCGAAGCGCTCGCGCTGGATTTCGCGAGCGCGCGCTACCCGCTGGCGCACGGCGGACGACGGCTCGCCGCTGCGCTGGTCCGTCAGCTCCCGATAGCGGACTGCGGGGACCTCGACGTGTAGGTCGATGCGATCGAGCAGCGGGCCCGAGACGCGCGACAGGTATTTCTGCACCACCTGCGGCGAGCACGAGCACTGCCGTTGCGAGTCACCGTAGTGGCCGCACGGGCACGGGTTCATCGCCGCCGCGAGCATGAAGCGCGCGGGGTAGGTGAGCGACATCGCGGCGCGGGAAATGGTCACCATGCCGTCCTCCAGCGGCTGGCGCAGCACTTCCAGCACGTTGCGCCGGAACTCCGGAAGCTCGTCCATGAAGAGGACGCCGTGGTGCGAGAGCGAGACCTCTCCCGGCTTGGGATGCGAACCTCCGCCGATCAGCCCGGCGTCGGAAATGGTGTGGTGCGGCGCACGGAACGGCCTGGTAGCCACCAGCGACTGCTCCGCCCCGAGCAGCCCCGCGACGGAGTGGATCTTGGTGGTTTCCAGGGCCTCTTCGAGCGAGAGCGGGGGGAGGATGCCGGGAAGCCGCCGCGCAAGCATCGTCTTGCCCGAGCCCGGCGGGCCGATCATGAGGATGTTGTGTGCGCCGGCGGCGGCTACCTCCAGCGCCCGCTTGGCGTGCTCCTGTCCGCGCACGTCGGCGAAATCGGCCGGGTCAATCGACGCCTCGCGGAAAATCGCCTCGCGGTCGATGATCGCCTCGGGCAGCTCACCGCTGCCATCCAGGAACGCCACGACCTCCGACAGCGACGCCGCGCCGCGCACCACGATCCCCTCCACTACCGCGGCTTCCGCTACGTTCTCGGCGGGGACGATGAGGGCTTCGAGGCCGGCGTCGCGCATCGCCAGCGCGATCGGCAGCGCGCCGCGCACCGGGCGGAGCGCGCCGTCCAGCCCCATCTCCCCCACGATCGCCACGCGCTCCAGCGCGCCGTTCGCCTCGAGCTGTCCCGTCCCGGCCAGGATGCCCACCGCGATGGGCAGATCGAACGCCGAGCCCTCCTTGCGGATGTCGGCCGGCGCCAGGTTGATGGTGATCCGCTTCGGCGGCACCTGCAGGCCGCTGTTCTGGATCGCGGCGACCACCCGCTCGCGCCCCTCCTTGACGGCACCCTGGGCCAGCCCGACGGTGGAAAAGGACGGCAGGCCGCTGGCCACGTCGGCCTCCACGGTCACCAGATAGGCGTCGATGCCGAGGACGGCGCCGGAGAGGACGTGCGCGAGCAAGCGGGGCTCCTGCTGCAGAAAAGGATGCGGAGCTGCAATCTTCCCGTCAGGGGCGCGCGGGGCAAGGCCGAGCCGCCAAGCGCGTTGACCCGCGCCTCACCTCGCCACCCGCAGCCGCACCCGCACGGTGGTCCCCTCCCCCGGCCGCGACTCCGCGTCCACGCGTCCTCCCCACCCTTCCACCAGGCGCCGCACGATGGCGAGGCCGAGGCCGGTGCCGCTGCTGCGGGTCGAGAAGTGTGGATCCCAGATGCGCCCCAGCGCTTCGGCTGGAATTCCCTCCCCCGTGTCTGCGACCTCGAGATCGACGCTGGCGGAGCCGTCCGGGTGCAAGGAGACGCGCACCTCACCCCCGGCGGTCATCGCCGCGCGGGCGTTCTCCAGCAGGTTCACCAGCACCTCCTTGAGTTCCCCCGAGCGCGCGAGCACCCGCACGTCTCCTACCTCGTTCTCGCTCCGGTATGCGGTGATGTCGTCGCCTCCCCGGTAGAGCGCCAGCGTTTCCGCCACGACGGCGCCGATGTCGACCGGTTCGAGTTCGCCTGGCGCCGGAGGCGGGGTGCCGAAGCGCGCGAAGGCGCGAGCGATCTCTCCCAGCCGGTCGATCTCGGCGAGGATCGAGTCGACGTTGCGGTCGAGAATCGCCCCGAAGTCCGGGTGGCGGTCGCCGTGCGCTCTGCGCAGGTGCTGGACGGACAGCTTGATGGGAGTAAGCGGGTTCTTGATCTCGTGCGCCACCTGGCGCGCCATCTCTCCCCACGCCAGGACCCGCGCGGAGCGGATCTCCGCCGTGATGTCCTCCAGCGCCGCGACCGTTCCCGTCTCCCGTCCGCCATCCGCGCCGAGCCGTCGGAGCCGCAGGCGCACGACCCGGCCGTCCGCATCGATCTCCCTCCCCGTTTCCTCCGCCTGCGAACCGCGGAAGGCTTCGATCGCGGATACGAGCGCCGACGACAATCCGCCGTCTGGCGACAGCGGCCGCCCCCGTTCGACCCTCACTCCCAGGAGTTCCGAGGCGCGGGCGTTGATCAGCCGCACCCTGCCGCCGGAGTCGAGCGCGATGATGCCCGTCCCCACCTCCGCGAGGATGGCGTCGGTGCGGCGCGTTTCCCGCAGCAGCGCGGAACGTCCGCGGCGCAGGCGGCGGATCATGCGGTTGAAGGAGCGGAACAGTTCACCGAACTCGTCCTGGCGCTGCTCCTCGAGACGGACTCCGAGGTCGCCCGCGCCCACCGACGCCGCGGCGCCGCTCAGGGTGACGATGGGGCGCGCGAGCGCCCGGCCCACGAGCACCGACAGGATCCAGGAAAGCGCGGCGCCCAGGATCAGGAAGACGGCGACGACGTCCGCCAGCTCGGCCCGGCGGCGGGCGATCTCACCGGAAGCGAGGGCGGTGGGCGACGCCAGCACCTGATCCCCGGCGAGGCGGCGGTAGGCGATCAGGTAGCGGTGGGGTCCCAGTCGGGTTTCCGTGCTGGCGGTGGTCGCTTCCGCGGAGCGGAAGGCGAGATACACGGATGGCGGGAGCCAGGCAGGGTACAGCCCGAGCTCCAGCACCTCCGGCGCCGCCGCGGCGGCAAGAACCCCGGAGCGGTACAGGAGCAGGTCCGAGCGGACCTGTGCCGCGACCGCCGCGAGCGGCCGCGTGCCGGCTTCGGCGGCGGCCTGGTCCACGGCGCGCTCGGCCAGGGCGAACGCGGTACGCACCGCTTCGCGGGTGAGCGCCCGATACGCGGTGGCCGACATCACCAGCAGCGGGATCAGGAAGAAGGCGAAGAGCGCCAGGGTGACGCGGCCGCGGAAGCTGCGCAGCCAGAGCTGCCCTCGTTTGAGCGGCGGGCCCTCTCCGCCCAGTCCGCGGGCGGCGATCCAGATCGTGGTCAGCCCGGCGAGCAGGATGGCGAGAAAGAGGATCCCTCGCGCGCCCAGGATCGCGCCGGCCGGTGTCCGCACGATCAGGTGGGCGTGCACCGCACCGGCACCGTAGGGGATCCGCACCTCGCTCAGCCACCCCGAGCTCGTCCGTACCCAATCCGAGATCCGCCCCGACACCCCCGGCGGCTCACGGATCGCTCCCGCCAACGAGAGGGTGGCGCCTTCACCCAGGCGCGCGTCCGCCCCCGACGCGAAGAAGCGCGCCAGAGCGGTCGAACGACCCAGAGAGAGGCGGGGGGGTACCGCGACGGACACCACCCTGCCGTCGGGCAGCGGCACCAACAGCCGGTAGTTCGCCGCCGCGTCGGAGGAATCGCGCTGAATGATGGGTTCCTCCGCGGAGCGGGCCGCGGGCAGCAGCCCGGAAATGCGCGAGGAGTCCACGGGCGCGTCGGTCAGGCGCAGCTCCGCCGCGGGACGATCGCCCTCCCAGAGCGTCACCTGCGCCTCGTATCCTTCGGCCGCGATGCCGCTCGCCACCCAGCTACGGAAGAGGAGGTTCACGCCGCTTTCGCCGTCCGCGGCGCTGCGCAGCACCTGTTCGGAGAACTGCCGCAGCATGAAGTCGAGAAACGGATCCGGCTCGGTTCCGAGACTGGCCAGCTCCTGCTCCGCCGCATCGAGGCGTGCCTCGGTGTGCAAGACCCAGAGGTGCGACGACGCCGCCGTACCCGCGATCCACCCCAGCAGCAGCCAGGTAGCGAGGTGGGCCCGCCGCAGCCCGCTGGAGGGGGGTGCCAGGGCGAAAAGCGCGAAGGGAATCACCCAGAGCGCGGGGGTCCAGGCCGGCAGCGTCGACTCGGGGCGCCACCAGACGACCAGCGCGGCGGCGAGCAGCGCCGCCACACCCGCCGCGCCGGCGGCACCCAGGCGCTCCCGGTCGTGCGAGGCACCGACGGGAGCACGCCGGTGCAGCCCCAGCAGCACGGCGGAGAAGCCGAGCACGGCGGCCGCGAGGAGGAAGGCCGACCCGGCCGGACCGGACGTCAGCAGATTGGTAGACGCGGCGTCGCGGAGGACCGCGAACCAGACGGCGAGCAGCACCCCCACCGCCGCGACGCGCACGCCCCACGCCGCCCACGACCGAGCCGGCGGCGGCGGATCGCGTCCCAGCAGCCAGAGCACCAGCGCACCCAGCAGGATCAGCAGTGCGCCGAGCCCCAGATCGATTCCCGGGAGCGGCAGCACGAAATCGAGAGGCGAGAATAGCTCCTGCGGTAGCCCCCACGCCTGCAGCGGCGAAAGCAGGAGTACGGCGGCCGTGACCGCTACGGGGACGGCGACCGGCCCCACACTCCGCCGACACCAGCCGAGCACCAGCAGCGTCAGCGCGAGCAAATCCGCGCCCCCTGCGAGCAGCCTGCCGCGGCCGAGCAGGTGTTCGCGCCAGGCCTCCTGCGTGAGCGCTCCCCAGGTCACGCTGAGGAGGCGCCCGTCGGCCGTCACCCAGTCCCACACCGCCGCTCCCTGCGCCCGATCCGGGAGCGAAAAGCGCGGCGTGATCCCGTGCTCCGCCGCGAAGCCCTCGGCGAAGGGGAGCCGGTCTTCCCGTGCCCCCGGCGTTCCCGAAAGGAGGAACGCGACCATGCCGGTGCGCCCACCCCCGAGGTCCCGGACGAAGTAGAGGTAGCTGAACAGGGGACCGGGGGCGAAGAAGTAGTCCCGGCCGCCGAGCCGTACCGGCGTTGGCACCGGTCCGCGGTGCTGCCCCGCCCACGCCAGCGGATATCCGTCGGCCCCGTACACGGCCACGGCGGAGGCGCCCGATGCGCGCCGCATCTCCGCGAGATCGGCGAACAGCACCCGTTCCGGCGGGCGGCGGGATTGCGGCGGGACGATGCGGGCGAGCGAATCGGTAGTGGCGACCCCCTCGTCAACCAGACGGTCGAGTTCCTGGCCGAGCGAGCTTGCCGCCCGCTCCTCGACTCGCTGCCGCACGGCGGGCCAGGAGCTGCCGATCTCGTCGAGCCGCGCCTGCACTCCGACAGCCGAACCGAGACCGAACCAGAGCACCAGCGCACCGGCGATCCCGGTGCTGCCCGCACAACGCCGCGCAACGATCGTCCAGACGGCCGTTGCGCCGGCCAGCACACCCAGGGGTGGTAGGGTGAGCGACTCCGACCACCAGGCGAGGGCGCAGACTGCGACACCGGCGGCGATCCAACCCACCCACTCCACGCCTTCCGGGGTACGGGTCTGGTCCGGCGCTTGCGACCCGCCAGGATCTTGCCGCTCCGCAAACACCGCCCATGGACCGTGCACCGCGCTCATACGCGCTCGACGAGCTCCCCTGGACCGAGGTCGCCGACGTGCTCGCGCGTGATCCGCGCCTCATCGTGCCGGTCGGCACCTGCGACCAGTACGGCCCTCATCTCCCCCTGGGGGCGGGAACCCGGGTAGTGGAGGCCCTCGCCGACGACCTGTCGCGCGAGTTCAGCGTGCTGCGGGCGCCGACGCTGCACTACGGCGTGAACCTGCCGGGGCCGCAGCCCTTTCCGGGTGCCTCGCGGCTGCGCCCGAAGACACTGCACCGGGTGCTGAACGAGCTGCTCGCGGTCTGGCGGGATCAGGGCTTTGCGGAGTTCATCGTGATCAGCGGAGAAGCCCACGACCCGCAGGTCGATACCGTCGCCGCCGCCTCGGTGGAAGGTGCGAGGGTGCGCTTCATCGAGCCCCTCAGCGTCGATCTGGATGGAGAGCTGGAGGAATCGGCGACGCCCGAGCACGCCGGAGAGATCCTGACCAGCCTCCTGCTGCACCTCCACCCGGAGCTGGTGCGCCTCGACCGGATCGTCGACACTCCCATCTCGACGCAGCGCAAGAGCGGGATCCGCAATGGACGCCTGGTCTCGCTCCCGGATCGGGCTCGGCAGGGCGTGGTGGGATCACCTTCGCGTGCGTCCGCGGACAAGGGAAAAAGAATGTACCGTCTCATTCTGGAGAAGATCCGGGAGCGGGTCTTCCTGGCGCCTCCCCCCGAGCCGGATCCCTGGTCCGAATAGCCGGATCTCCCCCGCGGCCCACGGGTAGCACCGGACGTCTGCAGCCAGCCCTCCCCGCCGCCCACCTCCATCCGTGACCGTTCGTATCGCCACGCTGCTCTTCGCCTTCGCCACGGGCGCGGCGATTATCACGCCCGCGAACGCGAACGCGCAGGCGGACGAGGGCTCCTTCGCCCTCACCGTCGACGGTCGTCCCGCCGGGAACGAGCGCTTCGAGATCCGCCAATCCGGAGGCGGCCGCAGCACCGAAACGTTGGCCAACGGCCAGATAACGCTGCGGCTGCCCACGGGCGGAGTCGAGCTGTCGACCCGGCTCCGGGCGACGGGAATCCGCGCGACGCCGACCGCGTACCGGGTGGACGTCGGGGGCGGCTCGCGACGGAACGTAGTCGGCACGGTGGCGGACGGGCGCTTCAGTGCCAAGATCCTCACGCCTTCCGGCGAACAGCTCCGCGAGTACGCGGCCACCGACGGCGCCGTGCTCCTCGACGCCGGCGTCGCTCACCACTACTACTTTCTCGCGCAGCGTCTGCGCGAGGGTCGCATTCCGGTATTGATCCCGCAGGAGAACCGGCAGGTGATGGCCACGGTGGAGAACCGCGGCGACGAGACGATTCGCATCGGCGAACAGCCGGTGGGGTCCACGCACCTGGTAGTGCGCGTCGCTCCCGACGACGAACGCCACGTCTGGATCGACGTGCTGAACCGCGTCCTGCGGGTAGAAAGCTGCACCGCAGGCCACTGCTACCGGGCCGAACGGGTGGCGGCGCCGAGCTGAACCCGTCTTCACCTCGAACGCTTCCGACCGCCCCCGGCCCGGCACGGCCGGGGGCGGCTTCGTTAGGCGCTTGTCGGGGCAGCGCCGCCGGCCTATTGTCTCCCCCGATTCACCCCTTTGCAGCGATCTCACCCCCGACGAGATGCCGCCCTCGCTTCCGCAGCGCGTCGCGCAGGTCTTTGTAGCTCCCGCCAGCCTTTTCCGCGAGCTGCGTGAGCGACCCGTCTGGCTCGGCGCGCTGATCCTGGTGGTACTGGTGGGGATCGGGGTGGCGGCGACGACGCCGCCGGAGGTCTTTCTCGATCGGATGCGTGACCCCACGGACCGGCTGGGTCGCCCCGTCCCCGTCACCTCCGGCCCCGAGGCGATCGTCCGCTGGGGTCGGATCCTGCAGGCATTCAGCGCGGCCGCGATGCTGCCGGTGGTCGCCTTCGCGGCCGCCGGAATGCTGACGCTGCTCTTCAAGGTGATCCTGCGTGGCTCGGCGACGTACCGCCAGTACCTGGCGGTCACCGCGCACGTGCTGCTGATCCCCGCGGTTGGCGCGCTCCTGCTCAGGGTCTGGTCGCTGCTGAGCGGGGGTGGGAGAACGGCGCTCTCGCTGGCGACGTTCGCGCCCGGGGTCGACCCGGGGGGATGGCTGTACGGGTGGCTCGACGGCCTGAATCTGTTCACCCTCTGGGCCGTAGGGATCGCGGCGGTGGGGGTGGGCGTGCTCGAATCGCGCCGCTCGGCAACCGGCGCCGCGGTGCTGCTCTACGCCCTGCTCCTCGCCTGGGTGGGCGGGATCGTCCTGCTGACCCACTGACTCCGGACCTTTTCTTCTCCGAATCGCCCATGGAAGCCACCTCCCCGTACGAATCGCCTGTCGAGCCCCCCAGCCGTCCTCTCGGTCGGCGCATCGTCGATACCTTCTTCGCCCCGGGCGACTTGTTCGCGAGCTTCGGCGAACGCCCGCCCTGGTTGCTCCCGGTGCTGATCGCGATGCTGGTCACGGCGGTCGGATTTTTCCTCCTGCCGACGGATCTGTACGTGGAGCAGATGAGGGATCAGCTCCGCTCCAACCCGGAGGCGGCGCGCGCGATGGATCCCGATCCGATGGCCAAGTGGGGACGCCTCTCGGGCGCGGTGTTCGGCCCCCTGGGGATGCTGTTGGGAGTGTTCCTCACCGCGGGAATCCTCGCCTGGTCTTCCGGGTGATCATGAGCGGCGAAGCCGGCTTCCGGCAATACCTCGGGGTCGCGGGCCACGCCTCGCTGATCACCGCGCT
>JBPCJG010000072.1:0-11541 GCA_051005515.1 Longimicrobiaceae bacterium | reverse complement strand
CTGCACTCCTTTTCGGGAGGCACGGAGCTGCTGGAAACGGCTCTCGAGATCGGCTGGTACGTCTCCTTTTCCGGGATGGTCACCTTTCGCAACTTCGCCGGAGCCGAGCACGTGCGGGCGGTTCCGGCGGACCGCATCATGGTGGAAACCGACAGCCCCTACCTCGCCCCCGCCCCGAATCGCGGCAAGACCAACGAGCCCGCCTGGGTCGCGCATGTAGCCGCCCGCTGCGCCGAGCTGCGCGGCGAGCTGGCCGCCGAGTTCGCCGCCCGTGCGGCGGAGAACTCGCGACGCTTCTACGGGTTGGACTGAAGGCGGCCGCTCCCATCTCCACACCCGACTTGTCGTCGTCACGCCGCATCCACATCCTCCCCGACGCCCTGGTCAATCAGATCGCGGCGGGGGAGGTGGTCGAACGCCCGGCTTCCGTCGTGCGGGAGCTGGTGGAGAACTCGCTCGACGCCGGGGCTACCCGCATCGACGTGGCGCTGCGCGGAGGCGGCAAGGCGGAGATCCGCGTGGCCGACGACGGGTGCGGGATGGGACGCGAGGATGCGCTGCTCGCCCTCGACCGCCACGCCACCAGCAAGCTTGCCAGCGTCGACGACCTGGGCCGCATCCGCTCGCTCGGGTTCCGCGGCGAAGCGCTTCCCTCGATCGGCTCGGTCTCGCGCCTGTCCCTCGAGACCGCCGAGGGGAAGGGGGAGGGGACGCGGGTGACGGTGGCGGCGGGGCGGGTGACCGGCGTCGAGCCGATCGCCCGCGCGCCGGGGACCACGCTCGTGGTGCGCGGCCTCTTCCACAACCTGCCGGTGCGCGCGAAGTTCCTCCGCTCCGCCGCCGCCGAAACTCGGGCGGCGGTCGAAGCGGTCAGCGCGCGAGCGATCGGCGCGGCGGGCGTCACCTTCCGCGTCGAGTCGAACGGCCGCGTCCTGCTCGACACCGGCGACGGCACCGGACTCCCTCGGCGGCTGGCGGCGCTCTGGGGCGACGAGGCGGTGGCGGAGCTCGTGCCCGTCTCGCATCGAGATGGCGGTGCCGAGGTGTGCGGCTTCGTGCAGCGGCCCCGCGAGGCGACGCCGGGACCCCGCCGCTCGTACCTCTTCGTCAACGGGCGCGTCTTCGCCGATCGGCTGCTGGTGCGGGCGATCGACCGCGGCTTCGCCACCACCGTCGCGCCGGGCGTGCGGCCGTCGCACGTGCTCTTTCTGCGCCTCCCCGACGGCGAGGTGGACGTCAATGTGCACCCCGCGAAGGCGGAGGTGCGCTTCCGCGACCGGGCGCGGATCGAGCGGCTGGTCGAGGAGGGCGTGCGGGCCGCGCTCGCCACCGCGGCGAGCGCGCCGTCGCTGGGGCGCTCGGGGTCCGTTGGGGGCTACGGGACGCCGGCGTCGGGGAACGCCGCCGTCCGCGAACGGTTGGGCGACAGCGAGCGGGAGTCGCAGATGGCGCTCTTCGTCGCGCCCGTCACCGCCTCCGACGCCGATCGAGCCGAAGCGCCGGAGCTGCCGCCGGCGCGGCCCCCGCAGATCTGGCAGCTCCACCGCACCTACCTCGCCGCCGAAACCCGCCGCGGCCTGATCCTGATCGACCAGCATTCGGCGCACGAGCGAGTCATGTACGAGCAGGTCATGCGCGACTTTGAGAGCGGCGCCGCGACCGGGCAGCGGCTGCTCTTCCCGCTCACGCTCCGCCTCACTGCTGCCGAGTGCGCGCTGGCGGAGGAGATTGCACCGATTCTCGGCCGTGGCGGCTGGGAGGTCGAGCCCTTCGGCGCCGACACCGTGATCGTGCACGCGACGCCGCAGCCGCACGCCGGCTTCGACGCGGAGCACTGCCTGCGCGAGATGCTGGCCGAGCTGGTCGGGGGCTCGCCGCTGGTGGACCCCGCGCGCACCCGCCATCAGAAGGTGGCGCTCACCTTCGCGTGCAAGGCGGCGATCAAGGCGGGGCAGACGCTCTCGCCCGAGGAGATGCGGGAGCTCTTCGACCGCCTCTGGGCCACCGAGCTCCCCTACCACGACATCCACGGCCGACCTACGGTGGTCGAGCTCGAGCTGGAGGAGATCCATCGCCGCTTCCGCCGCTCGCCCGCCCGCTGAGGCGGTCGCGATCGTCGGCCCCACCGCGGCGGGGAAAACGGCGCTGTCGGTGGCGGTGGCGCGGCGGCTGGACGCGGAGGTGATCTCAATGGATTCGCGGCAGGTGTACCGCGGCATGGACGTCGGCACCGCCAAGGCGAGCGCGGAGCAGCGCGCCGCGGTAGTGCATCACAGCCTCGACCTGGTCGAGCCAGACGCGCGTTTCACCGCGGGCAACTTCGCGCGCCTCGCCCGACGACTCGTTCCCGAAATCCGTGCGCGCGGCAATGTGCCGCTGCTGGTCGGCGGCACCGGCTTTTACCTGCGCGCGTTGACCCGGCCGCTCTTCACCGAGCCGCCGCTCGATCGCGATCGTCGCCGCCTCCTCGGCGACTGGCTGGGAGCCCTCGACGACGCGACGCTGCGCCGCTGGCTCGCGTCGCTCGACCCGCCTACCGCCCTGCGCCTCTCGCGCAGCGGCGGGCGCCAGCGCCTGCTGCGCGCGCTGGAGCTGCCGCTGCTCACCGGCCGCCCGCTGAGCTGGTACCATGCCCGCCCGACGACGGAACGCCCACTCCCGCTGCTGGTCTTCGTGCTGGTGCCGGAGCGGGCGGCGCTCCGCGCCGCCATCGACGCCCGCGTCGATGACATGGCAGCGGCAGGCCTGGTGGACGAGGTGCGCTCACTCGTCAGGCAGGGGTACCGGGCCGGCGATCCGGGGATGAGCGCGACCGGCTACGCGGAGCTACTCCCGTTTCTGGCGGGAGAAACGACGCTGGAGGAGGCTTTCGAGCAGGTGCGCGCGAACACCTGGAGGTACGCCCGCCGCCAGCTCACCTGGTTTCGCCACCAGCTCCCCGCCGACGCCGTCCGGCTGGACGCGGCGCGACCGAACGGCGATCTTGCGGAGGAGATCGCCGAAGCATGGCACATCAACTCTCGTGTTCCTGTCCTCTCCCGCCCGAATGCCAAGCCCGCTCAAAACCGTGCAGATCCAGGAGCGAGAGGAGGGCCGAGTGAGGCGTAGCAGCGCTACGCCGCAGGCCGCGCCCCCCGAGCAGCGACGCCGAGCTGCGCTATTTTCAGCGGGCGACATCGCGTGAAGATCGGGATTACCTGTTATCCGACCTACGGAGGGTCCGGCGCCATCGCCACCGAGCTGGGCCTCGCCCTCGCGCGCCGCGGCCACGAGGTGCACTTCATCTCCTACGCGCAGCCGTTCCGTCTCACCCACTTCGCCGAGCGCGTCTACTTCCACGAGGTGGAGATCGCCCGCTATCCACTCTTCGAGTACCCGCCGTACTCGCTCGCCCTGGCCGCGGCGATGCACGAGGTCACCCTCCGCGAGGGGCTGGAGCTGCTGCACGTCCATTACGCGATCCCGCACGCGACCTCCGCCTGGATCGCGAAGGAGATGCTCGGCAGCGATCACCCCCTCCCCATCGTCACCACGCTGCACGGTACCGACATCACCCTCGTGGGCCAGGAGCGCTCCTTCCAGGAGATCACCCGCTTCTCGATAGCCCGCTCCGACGGCATCACCGCGGTCTCGGCCTTCCTCAAGGACGAGACCGTGGCGCAGTTCGGCGTTCCGCCGGAGGACATCGAGGTGATCCCCAACTTCGTGGAGCCGTCGCAGTACGACCGGGCCAGCCATCCCTGCCACAAGGACGTTTTGCTCACCCCCGGCGAGCAGCTGGTGATGCACACCTCCAACTTTCGCCCGGTCAAGCGCGTGCTCGACGTGGTGCGCATCTTCGCGCGCATCGCGGCCCGCGTTCCGTCGCGGCTGGTCTTTACGGGCGACGGGCCGGACCGTCTGGCCGCGGCCCGCGAAGCGGAGCTCTGTGGCGTTGCGAACCGCGTGGTCTTCCTCGGCAAGCAGGATTCCGTCGCGGAATTGCTGGCCTGTGCCGACCTCTTCCTGCTCCCCTCGGAGAGCGAGTCGTTCGGGCTCGCTGCGCTGGAGGCGATGGCGAGCGGTGTGCCGGTCGTCGCCACCCACACCGGGGGCGTGCCGGAGGTGGTGCAGGACGGGGAGACGGGATTTCTCGCGCCGGTGGGTGACGTGGACGCGATGGCCGAGGCCGGCGTCCGCATCCTCTCGGACCACGCGCTCTGGGGGCGGATGAGCGCGGCCGCACAGGAGGTGGCGCGCGAGCGCTTCAGCGTGCAGCGGGTGCTGCCGCTGTACGAGGGCTACTACGAGCGGCTGCTCGCGGGCGAACCCGCTCTGCGATGAAAGGCACCCCGTCCGAAACCCAGGCGCTGATCGACCTGGCGCTGCGCGAGGACATCGGAGCCGGTGACTGGACCACGCTCTGGACGGTGCCGCCGGAGCGGCTCGCCGAAGCCAGCGTGGTAGCGAAGCAGCCGTGCGTCATCGCCGGTACGGAGGTGGCCGGTGAGGTATTCCACGCGGTCGAACCGCAGCTCGAAGTGCAGGTAGTCGCTCCCGATGGCACCGCCGTCGAGGCGGGGACCGCCATCGTAAAGGTGAGCGGGCCGGCCCGTGGGGTGCTCACCGCCGAGCGCACCGCTCTCAACTTCCTCCAGCGGCTCAGCGGCATCGCCACGCTCACCCGGACGTATGTCGAAGCGGTTGCGGGGACAGGGGCACGGATCGTGGACACCCGCAAGACCTCCCCGGGGATGCGGCGCCTGGAAAAGGCCGCGGTGGTCGCCGGCGGCGGCACCAACCACCGTTTCGGCCTGCACGACATGATCCTCATCAAGGACAACCACATCGCCGCGGCGGGGGGGATCGCTGGAGCGGTCGAGGCGGTCAAGGAACAGGACGGCAAGGGACTCGCGATCGAGGTGGAAGCCACCAATCTGAAAGAGGTGGACGCGGCCCTGGATGCAGGTGTGGACCGCGTGCTGTTGGACAACATGCCGCTCGCGCTCCTGCGCAGCGCGGTCGAGCGGGTGCACGCGCACGGCGAGGGTGCCCCGCGCACCGAGGCGTCCGGCGGGATCTCGCTGGAGTCGGTCCGGCAGGTGGCGGAGACGGGAGTGGACTACGTTTCCGTAGGGGCGCTGACGCACTCCGCCCCGGCCGCAGACCTGTCGCTCCGACTGCGGCCGGCGTAACGGCGTGGCGCACGCCGCTTCTCACGACTCTAGCGACAGCGACGCCGGCCTCGCCGCAGCGTGGGGCCTGCCGGAAGTGTGGCGCTTCGGCGCTGTCGGATCCACCAACGACCTGGCGCGCCGGCTCGCCGGGTCGGGCGCCGCCGCCGGTTGCGCGGTGCTTGCCGACGAGCAGCGCGCGGGGCGCGGGCGCGGCGGGCGCGGCTGGTTCTCGCCGCCGGGGATGGGGATCTGGCTTTCCGTGGTGTTGCGGCCTGCGGAGCTGCCGAACCCGGCGCTGCTGCCGCTCTGGGTGGGGCTCGCGGCCGCGCGGGCTCTCGATGACTACATTCCCCCGCCCGGCGTCGGGATCAAGTGGCCGAACGACCTTTTTCACGGAGGGCGCAAGCTGGGCGGGATCCTCTGCGAAGCGAGCTGGGAAGGGGGCACTCCCGTCTGGGTGGTGGCCGGGATCGGCGTGAACCTGTTGCAAAGCGAGGCCGACTTCCCGGCGCCCATCCGCGCCTCGGCCACTTCGCTCCGCATCGCGTCCGACCGCACCTTGCCGCTGGAAGAGGTGGCGGGCGCGCTCGCCGGTGCGGTCGCTGAGGCCGGCTCCGGCATCCCCGCCGCGCTCGACGCCACGGCGGCGGCGGAACTGGCGGCGCGCGACGTTCTGGCGGGGCAGCTGGTCGAGGTGCGGGGCGGCGGCGAAGCGCTGCTGAGCGCCGGCACGGCGCTCGGCATCGCGCCCGACGGCGCCCTGCTCGTCCGCGACCGCGCGGGAGCGTTGCGGCGGGTGCGGGAGGGCAGCGTCCGCCTGGCGCCGTCACTCCTTGCGGCGGAAAGCAGGGCGTGAAACGCCTGCGCGTCGCCGGCGAGGTCCGCGTTCCCGGCGACAAGTCGATCACCCACCGCGCGCTCCTCCTGGCCGCGGTAGCGGCCGGCGAAAGCCGCCTGCGCGGCGCCCTCACCGCCGCCGACTGCCGGAGCACCGCGCGGGTGCTCCGGCAGCTCGGCTGTCCGCTGCCGCAGCTCCCCGCCGATAGCGGGGAAGTGCGCATCGACGGCCGGGGGTGGCGGAGCTGGCGCACCCCGGAAAGTGCGCTCGACTGCGGCAACAGCGGCACCACCGCCCGCCTGCTGCTGGGCGCGCTCGCGGGGGCGGGGATCGAGGCGGCGCTGACGGGCGACGCCTCGCTGCGGAGCAGACCCATGCGCCGCGTCACCCAGCCGCTCGCCGCGATGGGGGCGCGGGTGACGGAGCTCGGCGCGCCGGACCGGCTCCCCGTCGAGATTGCGGGTGGAAAGCTGCGGCCGGCGCAGCACCGCTCGCCGGTGGCGAGCGCCCAGGTCAAGAGCGCGCTGCTGCTCGCCGGGCTCCTCGGAGGCGTCGCCGTCACCGTGCACGAGCCGCGGCTTTCCCGCGACCACACCGAGCGGCTGCTGCGGGGACTGGGCGTTCCCCTCCGCTCGTCCCGCAACCGCGACGGCTGGACAGCGGAATTGCCCGCCGCGGAGCGGACCCTCCCGCCGCTCGATCTGGACATCCCCGGCGACATCTCTTCCGCCGCTTTCTTCGTCGCGCTCGCGCTGCTCGCCGGAAGCGGGGAGCTGCGCCTCCCCGGGGTCGGCACGAACCCGACCCGCACCGGCTTCCTCACGGCGGTCGAGCGCATGGGAGGGCAGGTTGTCGTCGACAGTCGTGACGGAGCCGGAGGAGAGCCCGCCGCCGATCTGATCGTGCGCGGCGGGTCACGGCTGTGCGGCATCGAGCTGGGCGCGGAGGACGCCGTGTCGCTGATCGACGAGATCCCGGTGCTCGCGGTCCTCGCGGCGCGGGCCGAGGGGGAAACGCGGATCACCGGCGCGCGCGAGCTGCGGGTAAAGGAAACCGACCGCATCGGCGCGTTGGTGAGTGGCCTGCGCGCGGTCGGTACCGCGGCGGAAGAGCTGGAGGACGGGCTGACCGTGCGCGGCTCCGACCGCCCACTCCGCGGGTCCGTGACGACACACGGCGACCACCGCATCGCCATGGCGTTTGCGGTGCTGGCCGCGCTGCCGGAGAACCGCATCGAGATCGACGCTCCGGAGTGTGCGGAGGTCAGCTTCCCCGGCTTCCGCGAGGCGCTGGCAGGGGTCGTCTCGGGACACCCGACGTGAGCGAAGCAAAGGGAGACTACCCGTCGCGGCGCGGCATCGTCGTGGCCATCGACGGCCCGGCCGGCTCCGGCAAGAGCTCGACCGCCCGCGCCGTCGCCGGCGAGCTGGGGTACGTCCACCTCGACTCGGGAGCGTTCTACCGCGCGTTGACGTGGGCGGCACTGCGGGAAGGCATCTCGTCGGAATGGTGGGATCGGCTGGCGGCGTCGGAGCTGGATCGCCTGCGCGTCGAGGGGAACGTGGATGCAGCGAACCGAACCGTCCGCGTCACCGTCGCAGGGAGGGAAGTGGCGGGGGAGATCCGCACACCGGAGGTCACCGCCCACGTTTCCCGCATGGCCGCGGCGCCGGCCGTGCGCGCGTGGCTGCTGGGCGCGCTGCGCGCGGCGGGTCGGCGAGGCGGGGTGGTGGCGGAGGGGCGCGACATCGGCAGCGTCGTCTTCCCGGACGCCGAGCTGAAGGTGTTCCTGGTGTGTGAGCCGGAGCAGCGCGCCCGCCGTCGGCTGCTCGAGCAGGGCATCGCGCCCGACCTGCCCGACGCGGTCGCTGCGGAGATCCGTCGGCTGGAGCAGCGCGACAAGGCGGACAGTTCCCGGGCCGTCGCTCCCCTGGTCCGGGCCCCGGACGCCGTAGTGATCGACACGGGCGGATTGGACCTTCCGGAGCAGGTCGAGCAGGTGGTGCGGCTCGCCCGCGAGCGCGGAGCCGGGGTTGACTGAACCGCTTGCGCCGTCTAACTTTCGCCTCTTTCCCGGCGCACATTCGCGCCCGGACATCGTCCACCTTCAGCCGCCCGGCGGGTTCCCGCTTCGCCGCGCGTAACAGGAGCACCCCCCTTATGGCAGACCAGGAAACCACCGAGGCCGTCGTGCCCGAGATGGATATCGCCGACGCCGGCGGCGTGGCCGTCGCGGAGCCGCCGCCCGAGCTCAGCGACGAGCAGATCGCGGAGCGCGCCCGCGAGGTCAACATCCGCGCCGACCTTTTCGACGAGGACGAGTACACGTCGGAAGAGTACGAGGCGATGCTGGACATGTACGAGTCCACCCTCAGCAACATCGAAGAGGGGGAGATTGTGCGCGCGCGGGTTCTCCGCGTTACCGACAAGTCGGTGATCCTCGATCTCGGCTTCAAGAGCGAGGGGTCCGTCAACCGCGACGAGTTCAAGGACCCCGACGCTCTCGAGCAGGGAGAGGAAGTCGAAGTCTTTTTGGAAAACCTGGAGGACGAGGACGGCATCGTCGTCCTTTCGAAGAAGAAGGCCGACTTCCTGCGTGTCTGGGAAAAGATCCGCGAAGCATACGAGGCCGAGACGGCGGTTCCGGGGATCCTGGTCCGCAAGATCAAGGGCGGCGTGACCGTCGATCTGATGGGTGTCGATGCCTTCCTGCCGGGGTCGCAGATCGCCCTGCGGCGCGTCCCCAACATCGAAGACCTGATCGGCGAGCAGTACGAGTTCAAGATCATCAAGCTCAACAAGCGCCGCCGCAACATCGTGGTTTCCCGCCGCGTGCTGCTCGAGGCGGAGCGCGAGATCAAGCGCGAGGAGCTCAAGAAGCACCTCGAGGTGGGTCAGATTCGCACCGGCGTCGTCAAGAACATCACCGACTTCGGTGCCTTCATCGACCTCGGCGGCATGGACGGGCTGCTCCACATCACCGACATGAGCTGGGGTCGCGTGGGGCATCCGAGCGAGGTGGTCAACATCGGCGACGAGATGGAGGTCAAGGTCCTCGACATCGACTGGGAGCGGCAGCGCCTCTCGCTCGGCCTGAAGCAGCTCCACGGCTACCCCTGGGCAGACGTGGACAAGAAGTATCCGATGGGGTCGCGGGTCAAGGGCCGCGTCGTCTCGATCACCAACTACGGCGCCTTCGTCGAGCTGGAGAAGGGGGTCGAGGGCCTCGTCCACATCTCCGAGATGAGCTGGACGCGGAACGTGCGGCACCCTTCCAAGCTGGTGGCGCTGGAAGACGAGATCGAGGCGGTGATCCTCAAGGTGGATCTCGAAGGCGAAAAGATCTCCCTGGGGATGAAGCAGATCGAGGAGGACCCGTGGCACACGCTGCCGCTCAAGTACCCGGTCGGGACGAAGATGGAAGGCACCGTCCGCAACCTCACCTCGTTCGGCGCCTTCGTGGAGATCGAACCCGGCATCGACGGGCTCGTCCACATCTCCGACATGAGCTGGACCAAGCGCGTCCAGCACCCGTCCGAGGTAGTGCACAAGGGGGACGAGGTTCCGGTGGTCATCCTCAGCGTGGACGCGGAGAACAAGCGGATCTCGCTGGGCCTGAAGCAGGCCACGGAGGATCCCTGGGACCGGCTGGTGCAGAACTATTCGGTCGGGCAGGAGATCCGCGGGACCATCACCCGCTTGCAGGACAACGGCGTGGCGGTGGACCTCGGCAACGAGATGGAGGGCTTCGTCCCCGTCGGGCAGATCGGCGTCACGGGTCTGCAGGACCCCGCCGACCTCTTTGCGGAGGCCGATGAGCTGGAAATGCGCATCAACGAGATCGACACGCCGAACCGGCGCATCGTGCTCGAGGTCACCAACGTTCCGAAGTTCGAGGGTGGCGGTCCCATCTTCACCCAGCCGCGGAAGTCAGAGGCGGAGGAAGGGGAGGAGCAGGATTCAGGGGTCGGGATTCAGGGGTCGGGGGACGAGGCGGACGGGGATTCAGTGGTCGGGATTCGGGATTCGGGGGAGGATACGGATCAGGATTCAGGGGTCGGCATTCAGGATTCAGGGGAAGATACTGACGAGGTGGACTCCGAACCGGAAGCCGTCGCAGAATCGGAAGCCGCAGCTCCAGAGTCGGTCGCTGCGGCCGACGCTGACGACGAAACGACGGAGGACCAGGCGGGCGAGCCGGTCGCCGTCGCGGTCGGGCCTGAGGGCGACGAGGCAGAAGATGAAGTGGCCGACGAGATCGAAGTAGCCGACGACACCGAGGAGGAAAACGCAGGGTGATCGGCTGCCGTCGTAAGTGACACCCGGGGGTGTGGAGTCGCGGCTCCACACCCCTTCTGTCAGCCGCTCGCGCCGCTCGGCTGACACGCTTTCCCCCTCTCTCCAAACCATGCAAGCAAAACTCGAACAATTGGAGGAGCTCGGCCGCCAGGCGGAGCTGGGGGGTGGCGAGGAACGTCTGCGCGCGCAGCACGAGCGCGGTAAGCTCTCCGCCCGCGAGCGGCTCGACGTGCTGCTGGACGAGGGCTCCTTCGTGGAGTTCGACCGCTTCGTCACGCACCGCTCGACGGCCTTCGGCCTCGAAGAGCAGAAGATCCTCGGCGACGGCGTCGTCACCGGGTACGGCACCATCCGCGGCAGGCCCGTCTACGTCTTTTCGCAGGACTTCACGGTGTTCGGCGGCTCGCTCTCGGAGGCACACGCCGAAAAGATCGTCAAGATCATGGACCTCGCGCTCCGCAACGGCGCGCCGGTGATCGGACTGAACGACTCCGGCGGCGCGCGCATCCAGGAGGGCGTGGCCTCGCTCGGGGGCTACGCCGACATCTTTTTGCGCAATACCTTGGCGTCCGGAGTCGTGCCGCAGATCTCCGCGATCCTCGGCCCCTGTGCGGGCGGAGCCGTCTACTCCCCCGCGATCACCGACTTCGTCTACATGGTCCAGGGGACCAGCTACATGTTCGTCACGGGGCCGAACGTGGTGAAAACGGTGACGCACGAGGACGTGACGATGGAGGAGCTGGGCGGCGCGGCCACGCACGCCTCGAAGTCCGGAGTGGCCCACTTCGCCTGCCGCAGCGAGGTCGAGTGCCTGAACCGCATCCGCGACCTGCTCGACTACATCCCGCAGAACAACGCGGAGGACCCGCCGCGCCGCGAGACGGACGATCCCTTCGATCGCGCGGACGAGGAGCTCCTCGAGCTGGTTCCGGACCATCCCAACAAGCCGTACGACATGCACGAGGTCATCCGTCGCGTCGTGGACGACGGCGACTTCTACGAGGTGCACGCCGACTTCGCGGGCAACATCCTCTGCGGATTCGCCCACTGCGGCGGCCATTCCGTCGGCATTGTCGCGAACCAGCCGGCGGTGCTCGCGGGCGTGCTGGACATCGACGCGTCGGTGAAGGGCGCCCGCTTCGTCCGCTTCTGCGACGCCTTCAACCTCCCCCTGCTCACCTTCGAGGACGTGCCGGGCTTCCTCCCGGGGGTGGCGCAGGAACACGGCGGCATCATCCGCCAGGGGGC
>JBPCJG010000071.1:0-18515 GCA_051005515.1 Longimicrobiaceae bacterium | reverse complement strand
TGCTCGCGCAAAGCCCGCTTCCCGGGTCGGAAGTCACCCGCGGCTCACCCGTGCGGGTGATCCTGAGCGCCGGCCACGACCGCAGACCCGTCCCCGACCTGAGCGGGGTGGCCCCGCAGCGGGCCCCCGCGGTGCTGCGCAGCATGGGCTTCGCCGTCCAGGTGCGGTCGGTGGAGAACGAGCGCCCCGTCGGATCCCTGCTGAACGTTTCTCCCCCTCCGGGAACGGTGCTGGAGCTTCCCGCCGTGGTGCGGCTGACCGTGAGCGCGGGTCCGCCCCTGGTCCCGGTTCCCTCCCTGCTTTCGCTCCCCGAGCCCGACGCCAGGGAGCGGCTGGCCGCCGCGGGGCTCCGCCTCGGCGACGTGCGCTACGACCCCGGCTCCCCGGAGCCCCTCGGTGGGATCGCGGGACAGGATCCCGCCCCCGGACAGAGCGTGCGCGCGGGGAGTGCCGTCGACGTGGTAGTGTCCGGGGTCGATCCCACGCCGGCTTCGCGGCCGGAGCCGTTGGGCGCGCCGGTAGACACCTCGTCGTCTGGAGCGGCCGATCCACCTCCCGCTGAAGGCGCTGCCGGTGTCTAGGCGCAGCACGCTCTGGTCGGCCGCGGCGGCGCTCGTTCTGGGTGGCCTGCTGCTGGCGGGATGGCTCGTGCGGGACCGCTTCCTTCCGGTCGAGGTGGGCACGGAGGCTCCGGAGTTCGAAGCCGTCGACATGGCCGGGCGGCCGGTCTCGCTCGAGCAGCTCCGCGGTCAGGTGGTGCTGCTCAACGTGTGGGCCACCTGGTGCCCGCCGTGCCGTGACGAGATGCCGTCGATGCAGCGCCTGCACGAGCGCCTGCACGAGCGCGGCCTGCGGGTGGTGGCGGTCAGCATCGACGCCGCTCGGGGCGGTTTCGGCGCGGGCGGCCAGCCCGGTGGCGACGTCGCTGCCTTCGTCCGGGAGATGGGGCTCGACTTCACGATCTGGCACGACCCGGAGGGGGACATCGAGCGGGTATACCGCACCACCGGGGTGCCCGAGTCGTTCGTCATCGACCGCGACGGCAGCATCGTGAAAAAGGTGATCGGCGGCACCGAGTGGGACACACCGGCCAACGTCGAGCTCTTCGAGCGGCTGTTGGAGCGATGAACGGCCTGCCCCCTCTGCGTTCGCTGCTGGTGAACTGGAAATTGAAGCTGGCCGCCGTCAGCCTGGCGGTCTTTCTCTGGGTGACGGTGACGGCGGAGCAGCCCGCCAGCCGCTGGATCAGCGTTCCCGTCGAGGTGGCGTTGCGGGAGATGGATTACGTGCTCGTGGACGGGCCGCTGCCCGCCACGGTGGAGGTCCGCTTCGTCGGCGCGGGACGCGAGCTGCTCGAGCTCGCCCTCGACCGTCCGGCGCTGGTACTGCCGGTGCGGGAGGTGGATCCGCGCGGGCAGATTTATCTGCTCGAGCCGGGCATGGTCCAGCGGCCGCCCGGCATCGGTGCCATCGCCCAGGACGTGCGCCCGAGCACGGTGCGGCTCGTGTTCGCTCCCGTCGCCAGCCGAAGCGTTCCGGTGCGGGTACGCACCATGGTGACCGAAGGCGAGGCGCTGGTGTGGAGCGATTCCGTCCGGGTGGAACCGGGCGCCGTTCGTTTGACGGGCCCCAGCGCCCGACTACGCGAGATCAGGGTAGTGCAGACCGAGCCCGTCCGCCTCAGCGCGCCCGACACTGCGTTCCGGCGCACCGTCGCCCTCGACACGGCCGGGCTCGGGGTGGACGTGTACCCCGCGCGGGTGGAGGTCACGGGGCGCGTGGATCGCCTGGAGTCGCGCTGGTTCGCCGCTCTGCCCATCGCCGCGCCGCCGGGGCTGGAGGTGCTCCCGGAACGGGCCGACGTCCGTCTGGAGGGTTCTGCCGAAAAGCTGGCGCCGATCCGCCCCGAACAGCTCCGGATCGGCGTCGTGGACGATTCGATTCCGGCCGGAGTCCCGCCGGCCGACGCGACCTTTCCGCTCCGGGTGGCCGGCATCCCTGCAGGCGTGCGGCTGATCATGGTCCCCACGCGGGTCCGGCTGCAGCCCTTCGGCGTCGCCGATACCGCGGCTGTGGCGATCGATACGCTCGCCCCCGCCGGGTCGCCGTGAGTGGCGCGCCACTGGTGCTCGGCGTCGAAACGTCCTGCGACGAGACCTCGGTAGCGGTGCTCTGCGGGGAGCAGGAGCTGCGGGCGCACGTGGTGCTTTCCCAGGACGTGCACCGTGTCTACGGAGGCGTGGTGCCGGAACTCGCTTCGCGGGCGCACCTGCGGGTGCTGGACGACACCGTGGCCCACGCGCTGCGCGACGCGGGAGCGGAGCTGGGCGAGATCGACCTCTTCGGGGTCACCGCGGGTCCAGGGCTGATCGGCGCGCTCCTGGTCGGCGTCGCCTGGACCAAGGCGGCGGCGTGGGCGCGCGATCGGCCCGTCGTCGGGGTGCACCACATGGAAGCGCACCTCTTCGCCGCCTCGGTAGAGGAGCCGGCCGCGACGCCGCCTTTCGTGGCGCTGCTCGTTTCCGGCGGGCACACGCTGCTCCTCTGGGTTCCCGCCTGGGGCGAGTACCGGCTGCTCGGCGCCACCCGCGACGACGCCGCCGGAGAGGCGTTCGACAAGGCCGCCCGCCTGCTGGGGCTACCGTACCCCGGAGGGCCCGCCATCCAGCGCGCCGCCGCAGACGGCGATCCCGGCCGTAGCCGGCTCCCGCGGCCGCTGCTGCGCTCGGGATCCTCCCCCGGCGACGCCGACTTCTACGACTTCTCGTTCAGCGGGCTGAAGACCGCGTTGCGGACCCGCGTCCGCGACCTGTCGCAGGCGGAGGTCGAATCCGAGCGACCCCATCTCGCCGCTGCGTTCCAGGCCGCCGTCGTGGAGGTGCTCACCCGCAAGACGCTCCGCGCGGTCCGCGAGACGCGGTGCCAGCGGGTGGTACTCGGAGGTGGTGTGGCCAACAATCGAGCGCTGCGGGAAACGCTCACGCGGGCCGTGGGCCCCGGCGGAAGCGTGTTCGCGCCGCCGCCGCGGCTCACCACCGACAACGCGGCGATGGTCGCGCGGGCCGCGCTCTTCCGCCACCACCGCGGCGAGAGCGGCGGGCTCGAGCTCACCGCCCGCGCCGACCTCCCGTTCCCGGGGCTGCTGCCGGCGAACGGCCCTGTCCCGAATCCGACCGCGACCACGTGACCGCCGTATTGCACGTTTCAGATCTTCACTTCGGCCCGGCGTACCAGCCCCGTGTGGGCGAGGCGCTGCTGGGCTTCGCCGCAGACCTCGCTCCAGACGCCGTCGTGGCGTCGGGAGACTTCACCCAGCGGGCGAAGGAGCGTCAGTTCCGCGCCGCGAGGGAGTATCTGGACCGGCTCCCGGACGTCCCGCTGGTCGTCACCCCGGGGAATCACGACGTGCCGCTGTATCGCATCCGCGAGCGGCTCTTTTCGCCGTACGAGCTGTACCGGGAGTACATCAGCAGGGAGCTGGACACGGTGACGGAGCTGCCCGGGGTCGTCATCGTCGCACTGAACTCGACAGCTCCGAGACGAGCGATCGTGAACGGGCGCCTGCGGCAGTGGCAGCTCGACTTCGCACGGGCTGCTTTCAACGCGGCCCCGCCGGATGCGCTGCGGGTACTGGTCGCGCACCACCACTTCGCGCCTCCGCCCGACTTCGAAGGGGGCGACGTGATGCCAAAGGCGAAACGGGCTCTGGACGCTTTCACCGATCTTTCGGTCGACGCGATCTTGGGTGGCCACCTGCACCGGGCGTACATCGGCAACTCGCTCGACGTCTACCCCGGGCGCGATCGGGACCACGGCATCGTCATCGTGCAGAGCGGCACCTCGACCTCGCGGCGGGGGCGGGCGCGGGAACGCGAAAAGAACTCCGTCAACGTGGTGCGGCTCGACCGCGACACCATCCGCGTCACCCACCACATGTTTTTCGATGATGTCGGCCGCTTCCTCGCGACCGGCCGCCACATCTTCTTCCGCGGCGGACGCGCCGCGGAGAGCCACCTCGGGGATCATCCGTAAACCGCCACTCCGGAGCGATCATTGGCCACCATGGACTACCGCCGGGAACTGTCGCGCAAGGAACAGCTCGCCACACTGGGCGCAGGCGTCGCGGCCGGCGTCGCGGGCGCGTACCTCGCCCGCATCCTCCTCCAGCGCACCCCGCTCCACCTGGCCGCCGACGCCCCCCCCGGCGGGGTGCCCGACGTGGCGGCGACTGTGAGGGCCGAGCGGCGGGGTTCGGCGTCCTGAATGCGCTACCGCAAGGAAGCCAGAGCCGTCCGCTACCGCACCTCACGGCGGCTTTTCCTCGCCGGCATGCTGCTGGCGATCGTGGGGGTGGCGGCTTCCATCGCGATCATTACCCAGACGGCGGGGGGACGGGGCCGGGTCCTCGACTTCACCCTGGCGACCCTCGGCGGCCAGATCCGGGGAACGTTCACGGTCGAGCGGCTCAGCGGCAACATCTTCACGGGAGCGCGGGCCTACGGCGTGGTCATCCGCGAGCGCGACGGCACCCTCTTTTTGCGGGCCGACAGCGTCTACGCCCACTACCGTCTCCCCAGCCTGCTCGCCACGCAGCTCGCGATCAAGGACCTGGTCTTCTACGACGCGGCGGTCGAGATCTACCGGCTACCGACGGACTCGCTCTGGAACTACCAACGCATCTTTTCGGATACGAGCAGCGGACCCAAGGGGCCGCCGGAACGGACGATATCCATCGGGCGCCTGACTCTCGCCGACGTCGACGTCCGGGTGCGTCTGCCGTGGGAGCCGGAGGATACCGTCCCCGGGCGGGCGCAGACGCGGGAGATCCGGGAAGCTCTCGCCGACACCTCGCAGCTCGTCGTTGCCCGCGTTCCGGGCGGGTATCTCCGCACCGTACTGCTGGAGGACCTGCACGCGCGAGCTACCGACGCTTTCTTCCCCCTTCCGGTAGGACGGGGATCGTACCTGCGCATCGACCGGCTGGCCGGCAGCGTCTACTTCTACCGCCGACCCATCCCCGTCCGCGCTGCCCGCGGGGAGATCGCGATGCGCGACAGCCTGATCGAGGTGCAGGCGCCGGAGGTGTGGCTGCCACGCTCGCGGCTGGCGCTCGAGGGAGTCGTGACGTTGTCCGCCGGCGAGAACCGCTTCGACTTCGACATCCGCAGCGACACCGCCGTGCTCGCCGACTTCGCCTGGCTCTACCCCCCCTTCGGCAGGAGCGGCTCGGGGAGCTTCCGGGTGGGACTGGAAACGCGACCCGGCGGTGGGAACCTGTTCGCTTTCAGCGAGCTGCGTCTCGCGCTTCCGGGCACGCGCGTCTGGGGAAGCCTCGGGGTGACCACGGGTGACACGGTCCGCTTCGTCGACGCCGACCTGCACGCCGACCCGCTGGACGTGGACGTGATGGAGACGCTGCTGCCCGAGGATCTGCCGGTGCACACGCTGCGCGTCGGCAGCGCGGCGGCCGGCGGGAGCGGCACGTAGAGCGGCGGCTCCGCTTGACACTCACCGGCGGGCGCGACTACTCTGCCGCGCCCGCCCAGCGTTCCTCCCATCTGCCTACTCGATGACGCGCTCCCGGTTCGCCGCCGTCCTGCTGGTGCTGTCCGCTTTGCTGCTGCCCGCCGCCGCGTCGCAGGCGTACGCGCAGGGTGCGGCGCCCGTGGTGGAAGCCGACACCCAGCCCGGTCCCCCGCCGCTCGGCGAGCAGACGCTGGAGGAGGCGACGCCGGCCGCGCCGGAAGGGATCGAAGGCCTGGTGGACGAGATGATGGGCGCCGCCAACGCCGTGATCGGCGCGGTGTTCTTTTTCGACCTGCTTTTCTGGGACGCAGACCGCTCGCTGCCGCTGGTGGTGTTCTGGCTGGTAATGGGCGCCATCTACTTCACCCTGAAGATGGGGTTCATCAACATCCGCGGCTTCGGGCACGCCATCCAGGTGACGCGGGGCAAGTACACCGACCCGGACGCGCTCGGCGAGGTAACGCACTTCCAGGCGCTTTCCACCGCGCTCTCGGCGACGGTGGGGCTCGGCAACATCGCCGGGGTGGCGATCGCGGTCAGCCTCGGCGGCCCCGGCGCCACCTTCTGGATGATCGTGGCGGGGCTGCTGGGGATGTCGTCCAAGTTCGCCGAGGTGACGCTGGGGCAGCAGTTCCGCGAGGTGCGCCCCGATGGACGCATCATGGGTGGGCCGATGGAGTATCTGTCGCGTGGGCTCGCGGAGCGGGGGATGCCGCGCTTCGGCAAAATTCTGGCGGTGATGTTCGCGGTGCTCTGCATCGGCGGATCTCTGGGGGGCGGCAACTCCTTCCAGGTCAACCAGTCGATGAACGCCCTGCAGCAGACCATCCCCATCGTCGGCGAGTTTCCCTGGGCGTACGGGCTGCTGATGGTGGTCATGGTGGGGATCGTGATCGTCGGGGGGATCCGCCGCATCGCCAACGTCGCCGACAAGATCGTGCCCCTCATGTGCCTGGTGTACGTGCTCGCGGCGCTCTTCATCATCCTCGACAACGCCGCCCAGATCCCCGCGGCGTTCGCCGCGATCTTCCGCGAAGCGTTCGCCCCCGACGCGCTCTACGGCGGCTTCATCGGCACCCTGGTGGTCGGCTTTCAGCGGGCGGCGTTCTCGAACGAAGCGGGCGCCGGGTCGGCCGCGATCGCCCACGCCGCCGCGCGCACCAAATACCCGGTCCGCGAGGGGCTCGTCTCGCTGCTCGAGCCGTTCATCGACACCGTGGTGGTGTGCACCATGACGGCCCTGGTCATCGTCATAACCGGCGCGTACAACAACCCCGCGTACGCGGACCTGATCGCGACGAACCAGGGCGCGGCGCTGACCTCCCGCGCGATGGGGGAGCACATCACCTGGTTCCCCTACATCCTTTCCGCCGCCGTCTTCCTGTTCGCCTTCTCCACGATGATCTCCTGGTCGTACTACGGCGAGCGCTGCTGGACGTGGCTGATGGGAGACCGCACCACCCGCATCTACCAGGGCATCTTCCTGCTCTTCGTCTTTCTGGGCTCGATCATCACCTCCACCAACGTGCTGGACTTCGGTGACCTGATGATCCTGGGGATGGCATTCCCGAACATCCTGGGCGTGGTGATCCTGAGCGGCCGCGTCAAGCGGGAATTGGACGAATACTGGGAGCTCAAGAACAGCGGCCGGATGAAGACCTACAAGTAGCTCCGCGCGGCGCCGGAGTGGATCCGCTCCGGCGCTTGACACCCTGCGTCGCCGGCGATTACTCTGCCGCCGCCCGCCCGTCCCGACCTCCGCCGGAGTTTCCCCTTGCCGCAGGCCACTACCAGCGCGCCGCCACCCGCGGCGCCCGCCGCCGCCCACAACCCGAACGAGGCGTGGGGCAGCCGCATCGGGCTGATCCTCGCGATGGCGGGGAATGCAGTCGGACTCGGCAACTTCCTCCGCTTCCCCGGCCAGGCGGCCGCGAACGGTGGGGGGACCTTCATGATCACCTACTTCATCGCGTTTCTGCTGCTCGGCATCCCGCTGATGTGGATCGAGTGGGGGATCGGGCGCAACGCGGGGCGCTACCGCAAGGGCCACGTGCCCGGGATGTTCGCCGCCATCTGGCACCACCCCTTGGCGAAGTACCTGGGGGTGATCGGTCTGGTGATCCCGATGGTGGTGCTGACGTACTATGTGGTGCTCATCTCCTGGACGCTCGCCTTCACCTGGTTCTCGATCACCGGCGATTACTGGGGCCTCCAGACGCAGGAAGCGATGGCCGGATACGTGCGCTCGTACCAGGTGATCAGCGATCCGGGATCGCACGGCTTCACGGTGCCGTTCGTGTTCTTCTTCATCAGCATGTTCATCACGATCTACGTGCTCTCGAGGGGGATCTCACGGGGGATCGAGAAGTTCGTCAAGATCGGGATGCCGCTGCTCTTCCTGTTCGCGATCGTGCTCGCCGTCGCCGTCTTCTTTCTCCCGCCGGGGCCCGACGGCTCCACCGCGCTCACCGGCTTTCAGTTCATCTTCAACCCCGACTTTTCGCGCCTCGGCGACGTCAACGTCTGGCTCGCCTCGACGGGGCAGATCTTCTTCACGCTGTCGGTGGGGATGGGAACGCTGGGGACGTATGCGTCGTACCTTTCCACGCGCGACGACATCACCCTGTCGGGGCTCGCCACCGCGGCGACCAACGAAACGGCCGAGGTCGTGCTCGGCGCCTCGATCGCGATCCCCGCCGCCGTCACTTTCTTCGGCGTCAGCGGGGCGATGGCGGTGGCGCAGTCCGGCTCCTTCAACATCGGCTTCGTGAGCATGCCCGTCATCTTCCAGCAGATGCCGGCCGGGCGGCTGCTCGGGGCGCTCTGGTTCGGGCTGCTCTTCTTCGCCGGGCTGACCTCGTCGGTGGCGATGGCGACGCCCATCGTCGCCTTCTTCCGCGAGGAGTTCGGCGCCCGGCGTGAGACGGTGGCCTGGTCGGTCGGCGCGCTGGCCCTCCTGCTGGGGGTGCTGACGATCTTCTGGTTCGACTACCAGTTCCTTTGGGAGTGGGATTACTGGGCGGGGACCTTCGGGCTGGCCGTGATGGCCACCATCGAGGTGATCCTCTTCATGTGGGTCTTCAACCCCGAACGGGCGTGGGCATCGCTCCACCAGGGCGCGGACTTCCGCATCCCGCGCATCTTCAAGTTCATCATGACCTACGTGACCCCGCTGTACCTGCTCGTCATCCTCGGCTGGTGGTCGGTGACGCAGGCGTTCCCCATCCTGACCCTGCGAGGTGGCGCGGCGGCGGGTGGCCCCATCACGCCGGGGACGGAGCTCTACATCCATCTTTCCCGGCTCCTGATCGTCGGCTTCGTGGTCGCGGGGCTGCTGCTGATCCGCGCCGCGTGGAAGCGCAACGGCTACGACGACCGCGCCGGCTTCCGGGAGGTCGAGGTGCCCCCCGCCACGGGGATGGCGCGATGACCACGGGTGCCGTGATCTTCTGGGTACTCAGCTGGGCCTTCGTGCTGGGGCTGATGAGCTACTCGTTCGGCAGGATCCTGCGGAACCCGCGGCACTTCGACCCCGACGGGATCGGCCCCGCGGTCCCGCCGGTGCCGGGCGAGGCGGAGGACGGGCGCCGCTGACTCCCCACCGCAGGGCGGTTTTCGACCCGCTCGTCGTTCCCGACGAGCGGGAGGCGGAGCTGCGCCCGATCCTCGAACGTTTGTTTGAGGCGCGACGCGTGGTGCTGACCACGCACCTCAACGCCGACGGCGACGGCGCGGGCTCCGAGGCGGCCGTCGCGGCCTGGCTGAACGAGCGCGGCATCGCGCCTACCATCGTCAACCCCACCGCCTTTCCACGCGCCTTCCGCTTCCTGATCCCGGACCCGTCGTGGGTGGCTGATCCCGACTCGGTAGCGGGTCGCGTCGCGCTGGCGGACGCGGACCTTTTCGTGGTCCTCGACGCGGCCGAGCCCCAACGACTGGCGGCGCTGGCGGGGCGGTTCCCCCCGGAGCGCACCCTGGTGATCGACCACCACCCCGCCGGGGGGGAGGCCGCGGGGGAGATCACCATCCAGGATCCCACCGCGGCGGCGACGGGAGAGCTGATCTGGGACCTGATCCACCTGTCCGGCGATCCGCTCTCCGACGCATCCGCGCTGGGCATCTACGTGGCCCTGGTCAGCGACACCGGCTCCTTCCGCTACGCCAACACCACGCCCCGGGTGCACGCCATCGCGTCGCGCCTGCTCGCGCAGGGGGTGAACGCAGAGGAGGTCTACCGGCAGCTCTACGCCACGGTGCCGCGACGGCGCCTGGAGCTGCTGCGCGAGGCGCTCGCCACCCTGCAGGTGGATGCGGAGCTGCCGCTGGCGTGGATGAGCGTGCCGCGCGAAGTGGGGCGGCGCACGGGCGCGACCTCCGACGATTACGAAGGGCTGGTGGAGCACATCCGCTCACTCGAAGGGATCGAGGTGGGCATCCTTTTTCGCGAGACGTACGAAGGATCCACCAAGCTGTCGCTGCGCTCCAACGGAAACGCCAACGTAAACCGGATCGCCCGCCGCTTCGAAGGGGGCGGCCACGAAAAAGCGTCGGGCGCGCTGGTGCGCGCGCGCCTCGCCGAGGTCGTGCCCGAAGTGCTGGAGGCGGCGCGCGCGGAGCTGCGCGGAACTTCCTGAGCGGCGCCCCGCCGCCTACCCCTCTCCCGCCTCCAGGTAGGTGTAGCCGGCCAGGCCGGCTACGTAGTCGGCGATGAAGGCGTTCGCCTCCTGCCGCGTCAACCCCGCTGCCCGCTGCACCTTGCGCCGGAAGGTGGCCACCAACTCCTGCGCTTCGAACTGCACGTAGTTCAGCACCTCGGTGACGGTGTCTCCGTGCACCAGGTCGCCGATCTCGTAGCCGCCGGGGGCGAGGCGAACGTGTACGGCGTTGGTGTCGCCGAAGAGGTTGTGGAGGTCTCCCAGGATCTCCTGGTACGCCCCGGTCAGAAAGATGCCGAGAATGTAGGGCTCGTCGCGCGCGAAGGCGTGCAGCTCCAAACTCTGCTTGGGCGTGCGGCCGCCGGTGAAGCGGTCGATCTTGCCATCGGAGTCGCAGGTGACGTCCTGCAGCGTCCCATGACGGGTCGGCTCCTCGTCGAGGCGGTGGATGGGCATGATCGGAAAAAGTTGGTCGATCGCCCACGAGTCGGGTAGCGACTGGAAGAGCGAGAAGTTGCAGAAGTAGCGGTCGGTGAGCGCGACCTCGAGCTCGGGGAGGATGTCGTCGTACTCTTCCGGGTCGGCGGCCGCGAGACGCTGGACGCGGTTGAGGATCGCGAGGTGGATGCGCTCGGCGCGGGCGCGGTCGCGCAGCGTCAGCACGCCGCTGTTGAAGAGCTGCTGGGCGCGTTCCTTGGCAAACGCGGCGTCGTGATACGTTTCGCGGAGGGAGCGCTCGTCGAGCTCGACGTAGGTGGCCGCCAGCTCCCGGACGAGCGGATGCTCGTCGCCGTCGAGCGGCTCCGGCTCCTCCGCGATCTGCGTCTCGAGATCGATCACGTTGACGAGCAGGAGCGCGTGGTGCGCCGTCAGGGCGCGGCCGGACTCGGAGATCAGGTGGGGCATGGGCAGATCGTTCTGCCGGCACGCTTCGGCGAGGGCGTAGACGATGTCGTTGGCGTACTCCTGGATGGAGTAGTTTACGCTCGCCTCGGCGTTGGAACGCGAGCCGTCGTAGTCGACGCCGAGGCCGCCGCCGACGTCGACATGCGTCACGTCCACGCCGAGTCGCCGCAGCTCCACGTAGAAGCGCGCGACCTCGGCCATCGCCTGCTTGATGTTGCGGATGTCGGGGATCTGGCTCCCCAGGTGGAAGTGGATCAGCCGGAGCAGGTCGAGCCGTCCCGCCGCCTCGAGGCGGTCGAGCACCCGCACCAGCTCCGCCGCGCTCAACCCGAACTTGCTCCGTTCCCCGGCGGTTTCCGACCAGCGCCCGGACCCCGTCGCCGAAAGCTTGATGCGCACGCCTGCATTCGGCGTCACCCCCATCTCACCCGAGATCTGCAGCAGCGTATCGACTTCGCTCAGCTTCTCGAGGACGATGAACACCTGGTGCCCGAGCTTCTGCCCCATCAGGGCGAGCCGCATGAACTCCTCGTCCTTGTAGCCGTTGCAGACGATCAGGTGCTCGGTGCGGTCGGTGAGCGCCAGCGCCGCCTGCAGCTCCGGTTTGCTGCCGACCTCCAGCCCGACGCCGTGCGGCTCGCCGTAGGCGACGATCTCCTCCAGCACGTGGCGCTGCTGGTTGACCTTGATGGGGTAGACCGTGGTGTATGCGCCGGCGTAGCCGAACTCGCGGATCGCCGTGGCGAAGCGCTCGGCCAGCGCTTCGATGCGGGTGCGCAGGACGTCGGAGAAGCGCAGCAGCAGCGGCATACCGATTCCCTGCGCTTCGAGGTCCATCGCCAGCTCGAAAAGGTCGAGCGACCGCTCGGGATCCCGGCTGGGATGTACCGTCACGTGTCCCGCGTCGTTGATTCCGAAGTAGCCGACGCCCCACCCCTCGACGTTGTACAGTTCGCACGAATCCTCCACACTCCACTGGATTGCGATCGGGACCTCCAGGTCGGGGGAGATGATGGCGCGGCAAGGTGCTCCATCCGCGCCCGCCGCGAAAGGGCCTCGCGGCGGCTTGTAGGCGTCGGCGCCCGGTGATACGTTGCCGCCGCCATGCCTCCCTACCGTCACCCGGACCTCGACCTTCCTCGCTTCCGCGACGCGCCCGACGCGCGCTGGGAAGGGGCCCCCGCCGACGGGGTGGCGCCGGACGGGTTCTTTTCGACCGTCAACCTCCCCACCTACGTCAAGATCGCGGGCGAGTGGCGGCTGCCGCGCGACCCGCGCATGGACGCCGCGCTGGTGCTCGACCCGGATGGCACGCCGCGGGCCGTCGAGAGCCGCACGTTGCGCGCGGGCGAGCCCGTCGCGATGGGCAGCGCGGAAGACGGCTCGGCGGGGATCTACGTTCACCCCAGCGGCTTCTGGGGAAAGGCAGAAGCGGGCGAGACCGGTGAGTTCCGCTTCATGGCCTCCGAGGTGTCGCGCGAAAAGCCCACCGACTACGGGGCGATGGCGCGGCTGCTGGTGGAAGAGCGCGCCCGCGGCGGCCACGTAGTCTGGGTGGTCGGGCCGGCCGTGCTCCACTCCCGCGGCCGCGACACGCTCGTCTGGTTCATCCGCAACCATTTCGTCGACGTCTTCTTCGGGGGCAACGCGGTGGCCGTGCACGACGTCGAGTCGGCCATCATGGGGACGACGCTGGGGATGGACGGCGAGGGGGTTCCCGTAGCGGGCGGACACGCCTTCCACATGCGGGCTATCAACCGGGTGCGTGCCGCGGGCGGCATCGCCGCAGCCGTCGAGCAGGACATCGTCGAGACCGGCGTGATGCACGCGCTGGTCACCTGCGGAGTCCCGTATCTGCTGGCCGGTTCGATCCGCGACGACGGGCCGCTCCCCGAAACCATCACCGACGCGCTTGCGGCGCAGCGGGCGATGCGGGAGCACACCCGCCGCGCCACCGCGGTGATCATGATCGCGACCGCCCTGCATGCGATCGCCACGGGCAATATGCTTCCCGCCTACGTCCGAGACGAGCAGACGGGTGAGATCCGTCCACTCGTCACCGTCTGCGTCGATTCCTCGGAGTTCGTGGTTTCCAAGCTCAAGGACCGTGGCACGCACCAGGCGTTCGGCGTGATCACCAACGCCCAGGACTTTCTGCACGTGCTCCGCCACCACGTGGAGGCCGAGCTCGCTGCCGCAGCTCCGGCGTGAGCGCCGCCGCCGCTCCGGAGCTGCGGGCCGCCCTCGGCGGGGTGGAAGCACGCGTAGCGGCGGAGCGCATCGACGCAATCTGGCTCTTCGATCCCCAACGGAACGGAGGGCGCGAAAGTGGGCTGGCGGTGCTGTCGCTCTTCACCGCGGGGAAGGCCGACCGCCGCCGTGTCTGCGTGCTCCGCTATCAGCTCGAAGCCGCTGGAGACGTACGGTCGGAGGAGTGGGTCGAGGAAGGGACGGTTCCCAGCGGCAGGGTGGAGCGGATCATCGCAGGGGTGGTGCGCCGCCTCGACGACGCGCTGCCGCCGACGCGCGTGGACGTCGCGGGCGACCCGGAACGGTGGCACGAGCTGCTGACCGCTTCCGGTTGACGCCGCCTATGGAGAATCATTATCGTTAGCCATCCGGCCACCCCGTCACCCCCGTCCATGCAGTCAGCCTATCTGCCGCTTTTCCGGCGCTACCTCCGCCAGCAGGGGCTCCCCGTCACCCAGCAGCGGGAAAGCGTCGCAGACGTCGTCTTCAACTCTCCCGAACACCTTTCGGTGGAGGAGATCGAAGACACGCTGCGCGACCGCGGCGAACGCATCGGCAAGGCGACCGTTTACCGCACCATGGAGCTGCTGGTCCGCAGCGGCCTGGTCGAGGAACACGACTTCGGGGAAGGGTTCAAGCGCTACGAGCACCTTTTCGGCCAGGGAAGCGTGCATGAGCACCTCATCTGCACCCACTGCGGCACCGTGACCGAGTTCGAGAGTCCGGAGGTCGAGCGGGTGCAGGAGGAGGCGTCGCGCCGGCACGGTTTCCTCGCCAACCGCCACCGGCTCGAGATCTACGGGCTATGCTCGGCGTGTCAGGAGATTGGCGTGACGATTCCGTATCACGGTCTGGTCTGCCCGGCGGTGGAGATGGCGTAGCGGCGGCGGAATCGGGCCAGCTCGGCGTTGCTACTTCGTCGTCACGACGCTGCGGCGTACAGTCGTACGCCTCGGTCGCTCCTCCTCGGGCGCCTGGATCTGAACCAATTCCGCTCGCCGCTCTGACTCTGTAAGCCTGGCTTTATGAGTGTCATTCCCGCGCAGGCGGGAATCCAGCCGCGCTCCGCGTCCCGCGAGTGCGCCCGGAACTCGCGCTCGCCAGTCAGGTAATACCTCCAGGTAAGGCTGACGCTTTTCTCCGCTGTCTTCGATGCGAATCACACAGAAGGGTCAGGTCACCATTCCGAAGCATATCCGGGATGCCGTCGGGCTCCATCCCCGGACCGAGGCGCGCTTCGACGTGGTGGAGGACGGTGCGCTGATCCGCCCGGCAGATCGGAGGAGCTGGGATGAGGCGTTCGCCGAGTGGCTGCGCGACGCCCCGCGGCCGAACAAACAGTTCACCACGGACGAGATCATGGCGATGACGCGCGGCGAAGATTGAAACGGATCCTGGTCGACTCCAACGTCCTTCTGGACTTCCTGGATCCCACCGCGGAGGCGCACCCCCGGTCCACCGCAGCACTCCGCGAACGCGGAGGGCGCGACGTTTTCGTCATCAACCCGCTAATCTACGCCGAGGTTTCGGTGAACTACCCACGCCAGAGCGTGCTCGACGCGGATCTGCCGCCACGATTCCTGGGGCGCGAAGACCTTCCTTGGGAGGCCGCATTCCAGGCCGCAAAGGCGTTCGTCGCCTACCGGCGTCGGGGTGGAAGCAAGACTTCCCCGCTCCCGGATTTCTACATCGGAGCCCACGCGGAGACGGCGGGCTACCGCCTGCTCACCCGCGATGCGGCCCGGTACCGGACCTACTTTCCGACGGTGGAGCTGATCACTCCCTGACGCCGCGGCGTCTGCCGACGATGTTCTCGTCAGCCCGCCACCGTCCGAAACCGCCCCCAAGGTGATAACCGCCCTTCCCCCATCCCTCCGCTCCCTCCCCTGGGAGCCCCCGCACAACTTTCTGGGGCTCGAAGGCGACCTGGCCACGTGGGAGAACGCCGGAGTCGTTATCCTGCCCGTGCCGTACGAGGGCAGCGTCTCGTACGGGGGCGGGACGCGGCGCGGCCCGGCCGCGATCCTGGAGGCATCGCGCTACGTCGAATGGTACGACCAGGAGCTCGACCGTGAGCCGGCCGACGTCGGTGTGGTCACGCTCCCCGCGCTGGCGCTGCCCGCCTCGGGACCCGAAGCGGCGGTAGCCGAGCTGCGCCGCGCGTACGATGCAGTGCTCGACGCCGCGGGCGATCGGCTCGTGATCGTGCTGGGCGGCGAGCACTCCATCACCTCCGCGCCCGTGCTCGCGCACGCGGCGCGCGCTGGCGGCCAGCGGCTCTCGGTGCTGCAGTTCGACGCCCACGGGGATCTGCGCCCGGAATACGAGGGATCTCCGTACTCCCACGCCTCGGTGATGGCGCGCTGCGTCGACGAGGTCGATCTGGTGGCCGTCGGCATCCGCGCGATCACCTCCGACGAGCGGACGCTGACTCGCGTACGCGAGGGGATCACCACCCTCTTCGCCGACGAGATGCAGGCGGACGAGACGTGGATCGATCGCGCCGTGGAAGCCCTCGGCGAGCGCGTTTACGTGACCTTCGACGTGGACTACTTCGATCCCTCGCTGATGCCCTCCACCGGCACGCCCGAGCCGGGCGGCGGGAGCTGGTACCCGACGCTGAAGCTGCTGCGGCGGGTCTTCGCCGAGCGCAGGGTAGTCGGCGCCGACCTGGTGGAGCTGGCGCCGCAGCCGGGCAACCCCGCCCCCGACTTTCTCGTGGCCAAGCTGGTGTACAAGATGATCGGCTACCACGCAGCCGCCCGGGGATAGACCCGTCCCGGTTCGGGAGGTTATATTACTGGCTTCTGGGCGGGCTCCCCCGGGGCAGCCCGCTTTTTTGCGTCCATACCCGCTGCAAAGCATGCCCATCCGCAACGTCGCCATCATCGCCCACGTCGACCACGGGAAGACCACCCTGGTCGACCACATGCTGCGTCAGGCGGGTACCTTCCGTGAAAACGAACAGGTGGCGGATCGGGTGATGGATTCGAATCCGCTGGAGCGGGAGCGGGGGATCACCATCCTTTCCAAGAACCTTTCGGTCCGCTGGGGAGAAACCAAGATCAACCTCGTGGACACCCCGGGGCACGCCGATTTCGGCGGTGAGGTCGAGCGCATCCTGCGCATGGTGGACGGCGTGGTGCTGCTGGTGGACGCCGCGGAAGGGCCGATGCCGCAGACCCGCTTCGTCACCCGCAAGGCGCTGGAGCTGGGCTTGCAGCCGGTGGTGGTGATCAACAAGATTGACCGCGGCGACGCCGACCCGCTGCGGGTCCACGACGAGGTGCTGGAACTCTTCATCGATCTGGAGGCGGACGACCACCAGCTCGACGCTCCCTTCCTCTACGCGATCGGGCGGGAGGGCAGGGCGGGGCCGGACCCGGAAGATCCCGGCGAGGGCCTGACGCCCCTGTTCCGCACCATCATCGACACCATCCCGGCGCCCGCGACCCGCGAAGGGCCGCTGCAGATGCTCGTCTCCACCCTCGACCATTCGCCGTACCTCGGCCGCCTCGCCATCGGGAGGGTCGAGCGCGGGACCGCCCGCGTCGGCGACGCCGTGGTGCTGGTCGAGCACGGCGCCGGGATGCCGGCCGAGCGGTCGCGCATCTCGAAGCTCTTCGTTTTCGACGGTCTCGAGCGGCGCGAAGTGACCGAAGCGGGGACCGGCGACATCGTCGCGCTCGCCGGGATTCCGGGAGTCGAGATCGGCGCCACCGTCTGCGACGCGGAGCACTCCGAGCCGCTCGAGGGCATCCGGGTCGAGGAGCCCACCGTTTCCGTGGACGTGATGGTGAACACCTCCCCCTTCGCCGGCAGGGAAGGGCGCTTCGTGACCAGCCGTCAGCTCCGCGAGCGCCTCATGCGCGAGCTCGAGTCCAACGTGGCGCTGCGGGTCGAGGAAACGGATTCTCCCGACACCTTCACCGTTTCCGGCCGCGGCGAGCTGCACCTCGGGATCATGATGGAGACCATGCGCCGCGAGGGATACGAGTTCGCCGTCTCCCGCCCCCGCGTGATCCTGCGCGACGCCGCCGGCGGCGAGCGGCTCGAGCCGTACGAAGAAGTCACCATCGACCTGCCGGAAACACTCACCGGCGCGGTCATCGAGAAGCTCGGTCAGCGGCGCGGCGAGATGCTGGAAATGCGCAACCCCGGGGGCGGACTCGTGCGGATCGTCTACCGCATCCCTTCGCGCGGGCTCTTCGGCTACCGCTCGGAGTTCCTCACCGACACGCGCGGCGAAGGGACGCTGCACACCCAGTTCCTCGAGTACGCTGCTTTCGCGGGGCCCATCCCCACCCGCAACCGCGGGGTGCTCGTGAGCATGGTGGATGGGCAGAGCATCGCCTTCGCGCTCGGGAACCTGCAGGAGCGCGGCCGGCTCTTCATCGGCCCCGGCGTCTCGGTCTACGAGGGGATGATCGTCGGTGAGAACGCGCGGCCGGGAGATCTCGACGTCAACGTCGCCAAGGGAAAGAAGCTCACCAACATGCGCGCCGCCGGCTCCGATGAGAACGTCCTGCTGGAGACTCCCCGCCGTCTCTCGCTCGAGGAAGCGATGGGGTACATCGGCGACGACGAGTTGATCGAGCTGACGCCGGCCTCGATCCGCCTGCGCAAGCGTGAGTTGAACGCCAACGACCGGCGCAAGGCCGCGCGTGCCTCCGCGTGAGCCGGGCGAAGCCGCCCGGAGGGCTTGACACTTCCGCCCCCGGCTTTACCTTGGCGCCGAACGCCGCCGGCACCACGAGGGTCGCCGCGCTGCGCCGACCCTTTTCCGCAGAAACAAGGAGATCCGGGATGGCGGACACGCTGACTCTGCCCGCGTTCGGCGCAGAGCTGGACCCGAAGCTCGAAATCCTCGCGAAAGACGAGGAGTGGGACGATGAGGACGAGTGGGAGGAGGACGAAGACGAGGAGGAGGACGAAGACGACTGGGATGACGACGACGAAGACGATGATTGGGACGAAGATGAGGATGAGGACGAGGATGAGGACGAGGATGAGTTGAGCTGATCGCCCAGCGTTCATCCGCAGCGGCGTCGGGTTCGGTTGACCCCCCGGCGCCGCTGCTTTATTTTCCCTGTTCGCCTGAGGGCCTGTAGCTCAGGTGGTTAGAGCGCACGCCTGATAAGCGTGAGGTCGGTAGTTCGACTCTACCCAGGCCCATCC
>JBPCJG010000070.1:0-26720 GCA_051005515.1 Longimicrobiaceae bacterium | reverse complement strand
GTGAGCGGATCCCGCGCGCGGAAAGTCAGCTCGGCGATGTCTCCACCGGCCTTGTCGACCGTGAGGCGCTTCTCGAGCCCGTCGAGGGTTTCTTCCATGCCGGCGACGCGCACTGCAAAGCGTGGAGGGAGCCGAGTGTCCCGCAAGCGGAAGGTAAGGGCTCCGATGCTCGCTGTCCTGCCGGGCCCGACCTGCGTTGCCCGCCCGTCGCCGGTGACGCGGTAAGCATCGCCCGACAGCTCGAACTCGTAGGTTTGAGCCGAAGCGTTGCGGGGATAGGAGAGCGACTCGAAGACGCGCCAGGAGGGGAGTACCTCCGGCGCCGTCACCCGCGCCTGCAGCTGGAGCGAATCCGCTACGCGTTCGAGTACGGCGCGGCTGGTGAGGATCTCGACCTCGGTGTCGTACGCCGAACCCAGCGAGAGCAGCTCGGTGAGGTTGCCGAGGGAGATGCCGCCGTCTCCCGAGGACGACCCGCCGAGACGGGAGCCCGCCTCCGGGTTGTCGCGCAGCAGGACCGTGGTCTCCGCCTTGTAGCGCCGGGGCGCGAAGAGCAGGATGGCGACGGCCAACGCCAGGCCGACGACGAGGCCGCCGGCGATCCAGCGGCCGCCGTGCCGCAGCGACGCGCGCAGATCGCGCAGTTCGATCGCGCGCTCGTCGGGGGGGATGTTCATTTCGCCAGGTTGAGGATGCCGACGATCACCACGATCGCGCCAGACACGACCCCGAGGACGGTCCCCACTTCGCCGAATGGATTCTGGGCGAAGCGGCTCTTGCGAGCCACCACGATCTGGTCCCCGGAACGGAGCTCGGCCGCCGGCAGCGAGAACTCCTCTTCGCCCACCGTGCGACGTACCTCTCCGCGGACGAGCACCACCTTTTCGCTGTTGGCAGCTTCCGTGAAGCCTCCGGCCTTGGCGATGACGTCGCGGAGCGTCAGCGTGAGATCGACCAAGTAGAGGTCCGGCTTGCGCACCTCGCCGGAAACGGCGACGCGCCGCAGCACAGTCACCTCGATGGCGGGGTTGCGGAGGTACTTCGCGAAGTCGGCCCTCAGCGCATCCTGGAGCTCGGCGGGATCGCGGTCGCCGACGTGGACGCTACCCAGACGCGGGAGCACCACTTCACCAGTCTCCGATACCGTGAAGACACCGCTCATCTCGGGTTCGCGATCGATCCGCAGCGCTACCTGATCCCCGGGGCGGATTCGGGGCTCTGCACCTCGAGCGGAGGTGTCGTTGACCGGAAGCTGTTCACCCTGCGCTGCCAGCGAAGAGCACAGAGCTACGCTCAGCAGAAGGGGAAGAACTTTGCAGTGCATGATCGGGGGCTGTCGGAGCCCGGCATTCCGCCGTAGGGCGGTCGCCGGCTCGGGATGCCGCGCGGGGAAGTCGGTAAACCGCTGAAAGCTATGGATTTTCGTCCACAGCGTCAACGCGACGGTCGCTGAGCCGGACAGAGCCCGTCGCGACCGCAGAATCAACCCGCCTGCGCGGCGGCGCCCTCGAGCGGCCCGACGCCAAGTCGAGAAGAGCCCGCCGCCATCTCCGTTTCTACGAGCGAGCTGAAGTCTCGAAGGAATCGCTCGGAAGAAAACCTTTCCGCGCTTCTGCGACATGCGTGCGGGTCAAACTGGCTTTCCCGCTCCCGGAGAATCGCGTCTGCGAGGGCGCTGACAGTCTGTTGATCGAAGAAGAGTCCGGTTTCGCCATCGACCACCGTCTCCGTGGCGCCGCCTGACCCGTAGGCGATCACGGGACGGCCCGCCGCCTGTGCTTCGACGGGTGCGATGCCGAAATCTTCGTATCCGGGAAATAGAAATGCTCTACAGCGGGCATACAGCTCTGCGATCTCTGCGTCGCCAAGACGTCCGAGAAACTCGACCGTGGGGCCGGCGAGACGTTCCAGCCGACGCCGTTCGGGACCCTCACCAACGACTACCAAGCGGATGCGAAGCTTGTTTGCCACGGCAATCGCAAGATCGATCCGCTTGTAGCGGACGAGACGGGAGACCACGAGATAGAACTCTTCGGGATCCTTTCCGTTGGGAACAACGCGCTCCACATCCACAGGTGGGTAGATTACCTGGGAGTCGCGCCCGTAGTTGCGGCGGATCCGGCCAGCTACCTCCTGCGAGATGGCTATGAAGCGGTCGACCCGACGAGCGGCGCGGCTGTCCTGCGCGCGCAGCCGCCGCGCAACGAGGGCGAGGAGCGGTCGGAAGGCTCTTCCCTTGACGTGCTCTTCATACAGATCCCAGAGATAACGGGGAGGCGAATAGCAGTAGCAGAGGTTTACCGCTCCGGGAGCGACGACCGCATTCTTTGAAAACGCACTGCTACAGGTGATAACCAGATCATACTCGCCGAAATCGAATCGCTCGAAAGCGAGCGGCATCAACGGGAGCAGCGCTCGATGCTTCCGCATCGCGAAAGGCATCCGCTGCAGCCAGGAGGTCCGTACGTCCCATCCCCGCATCGCCGCAGGGAGCCGGCGGGGATCGTATACGGAAGTGAATACGGGGGCGTTCGGAAACAGCCGGTGCAGCGCGATCAAGACTCGCTCGGCTCCACCGAAGGAGACGAGCCAGTCGGTAGTGATCGCTACCTTCACTCAGTACGCGCCGTAGCCGCGGAGAACGACACCGGGAGTCCGGAAGAGGATGCGGGCGTCGGTCCGTAGCGACCAGGAGCGAATATAGTCGCGCTCGAGCTCGACCACTCTCTCGAAGTCGGTGATCAGGTTTCGGCCGTTCACCTGCCACGGCCCGGTGATGCCAGGCACTACCGAGAGACGCTCGAAGTGGTGTGACTCGTAGCGGGCCACTTCGTCAGGCAGCGGAGGCCGGGGCCCCACCAGCGACATGTCTCCGGCTACGACGTTGAAGAGTTGCGGTAGCTCGTCGAGGCTGCTCCGCCGCAGCCAGCGGCCGACGCGTGTGACGCGCGGGTCCTGAGGGAGCTTGAAGAGGCGAGGATCGCCGTAGATGTTCAGGTGCTCGAGCTCGCTCCTGCGTTCCTCGGCGTCCGCATACATGCAGCGGAATTTCCAGATGGTGAAATACCGGCCGCCGAGGCCGCACCTGCGTTGGCGGAAGAACACGGGACCGGGTGAGTCGATCCGGACCGCGATCGAGATCAGCACCATGATCGGCGCCAGCAGAACCAGAGCGAGCCCGGCGATGCAGATGTCGAAAAGTCGCTTGATGAGCAGAGCAGGCATCTCCAGCCGATTGGGATGCACCCTCAGCAGCGTCACGGGGCCCACCCTGCAGGGTTCTCCGCGACAGTCTCCCCGCACGTAGACGCTCGGCAGCATGTAGAGCGACGTGCCCCGTTCGAAGCAGCTTTGTACTACCTCGCGGAGCTGCTCGGCGGGCAGCTCGGCGGCCACCACCACCTCCTCGATGTCTCCCTCATCGAGCAGGTCCGGGAGCTCGGAGACGTCGCCCAACGCAGTGGGGTCGGCACCGGCACCGGCGGAAAGGTGCCCCACGATGAAGTGGTCGACGTTCTGGTCGTCGCGCAGCTCACGAATCGCGTACCCCACCTCATCGAGGCTGCCGATGAGTAGCCCGCGTCGCAGGCCGATGCCGTGGGCGTACGCCTGCCTCACGAGCAGGTCCACGGCTTTCCGACCAAGCACCAGCCCCGCCAGCGCCGACGCGCCGATCAACCCCAGCAGCGCAGGATCGAGAGGCAGGTGCGGCGGGAAGTTGGCGAAGACCGCGAGGATGAGCAGCCCCAGAGATACTCCCCCGAAGAGCCGCGCCCGATCCCGCCGGCCCTCTCCGGCGCGGTACGCGCGGAAGGCGTTCAGGCTGAGCAGGAAGATCAGCGTGGCCGGAAAGACGAAGGGTCGCAGCCGCAGCGCCGGATCCCAGCTCGCTACCGCGAGCAGGACCGCCACCAGGATCGTCGCATCGAGCAGGTGCAGTGCGAGCACCCGCGCGCCGCGTCTGAGCAGTGATATCGCCAGCCGCCGATGCGAGATCTCGCGTCGAAGCCGGACGTCGTACGGGCGGACCACCCCGCCGTCCGCGTGGGTTCGCGTCCGCGCGTGTTGAGCGTGCACCGTCAGGTTCTCGAGATTTCGGGAATGGGAAAGGCGAGCGGAAGGGCGAGCAAGGATACCACCGTCACCGGGTCGCGGGCAAGAACGGCGCCGGGTCGCCTGAACTGATGGTTCCCCGAGACGTCAGGTATTCGGAGAGAGCGTCATTCCAGTCAGGAAGCCGTCGACCGATCGCGGCCTCGGTCGCCCTACAGTCCAGTACCGAGAAGCGGGGTCGCTGCGCCGCGGCCGGATACTCGGCGGAATCGACCGGCTCCAACTCGACCCGCAGGGCCGTCTGTCGGAAAATCTCTCCCGCGAAACCATGCCAGGAAACCGGCTCGCCTCCGCCGGTGACGTGGAAGACCCCCTCCGCACCGGCGGCGACGAGTTCCTGAATCACTCCCGCCAGGAGCGCCGTCGAAGTGGGCCGCCCCACCTGATCGTCCACGACACGAACCGCCGAGTCTCCCCTGCCGAACCGGAGCATGGTTTCCACGAAGTTCGGACCGCCGGCCCCGTAGAGCCAGCTGGTCCGCACGGTCAGGAATCGCGCCGCAGCGCGCGCCGCGTCCTCTCCGGCCGCCTTGCTGTGTCCGTAGGCATTCAGGGGGGCACGCGGGTAATCGGGAGGATAGGGATTCATCGCGCGTCCATCGAAGACGTAGTCGGTGCTCGGATAAACGAGCAGGGCACCGGAAGCGTGACACGCCGCGGCGACGTTGCGCGTCGCGTCCGCGTTGACGCGGAACGCTTCCGCTTCGGCCGCCTCCGCGGCATCGACGGCGGTGAAAGCCGCGCAGTGGACTACTACCTCGGGTCTGATGACGCCGAAAGCGCGCCCCACCGCACAGCGATCGGTGACATCTAGCTCACCGCGACTCCGGGCGACGCAGTCGTCGCCGCGGCTACGGTATTCGTCGGCCACCGCCCTCGCGAGCATCCCTCCGCCCCCCGTGATCAGCACCCTCACGGTACCGTGCGCGCGAACTGGCGGGCATGATAGGTAACGATGCGGTCGGCTCCGGCGCGGCGGATGGAGTGCAACACCTCGTGCATGACCCGCTCCAGGTCGAGCCACCCACGCTCCGCCGCTGCGTGCACCATCGCGTACTCGCCCGAGACGTGGTAGGCGAAAAGGGGAACCTCTACCGCCCGCCGGACCCGATGGATGACGTCCAGATAGGCGACGGCGGGCTTGACCATCACCATGTCCGCTCCCTCCTCCACGTCCAGCCGGACCTCGCGGAGCGCCTCCCGCGCGTTCACCGGGTCCATCTGGTAGCCACGGCGATCGCCGAAAGCGGGAGCACTGCCGGCGGCGTCGCGGAAGGGACCGTAGAAGCCGGAGGCGTACTTCGCGGCGTACGACAGGATCGGTGTGCTGGCGAACCCGGCGTCGTCGAGACCGTTGCGGATCGCCGCGACGCGTCCGTCCATCATGTCCGAGGGCGCGACCACGTCGGCCCCCGCAGCCGCGTGCGAAACGGCCATCCGCGCCAGCAGCGGGAGCGTCGCGTCGTTGTCGACCTCCGCGCCGTCCAGGATGCCGCAGTGGCCGTGATCGGTATACTCGCAGAGGCACACGTCGGTGATGACGGCCAGCCCCGGCAATTCGCGTTTCAGCAGACGCGTCGCTCTCTGCACGACGCCGTCGCCGTCCCATCCACTCGTTCCACGCGGATCCTTGGAATCCTCGTCGGGGATGCCGAAGAGGAGAACCGCTGCGATCCCGAGCTTCGCCGCTTCCTCCGCATCGCGGAGCAGCTCGTCTGCCGACGTCTGCTCCACGCCGGGGAGCGATGCGACCGGCCGCCGCACCCTCGCTCCGGGAAGAACGAAGAGCGGCAGCACCAGATCCGCCGGGCGCACGACCGTCTCTGCCACCAGTCGCCGGAGAGGTTCGGTGGCGCGCAGCCGGCGCGGTCGGGAGGCGGGATACGACACGCTCAGAAGAGAACGCCGAAGGCGGCGATCAGGCGCTGCTCGCGCCAGCCGTCGCCCTCCTCGCGTGCGTAGCTCAGCGTGACTTCCGCAGCCGGACTCGCCCGCCAGAGCGCCTGCGCCGCGGCGCCGACGCTGCGACCCGCGCGGTCGGGAGCGAAGAGGTTGCCCGCCTTCAGAAAGGTGTCGAAGCCCTCCCGGCCACGATCGCGCAGAAAAAGCCGGCCGTCGAGCCTCCAGATCGCCTCGCCCAGGTCGGCCGAGCCGTAGAGGAGAGCTTCCCACCCTTCGCCGCCCAGCGGATGACCGAGCGGTTCGTCTGCGAGCACCCAGCCGCCCGGGTGGTCCACGCTGAAGTACCAGGGTGGATTGCCGCAGCAGAATGGAGCGAAGCGGGTATACTCCCCTCCCAGGCTCGCCGTGGGCAGGAACGGCAGCCCCGGCAGAAAGATTCCCACGAGCGTCCCGGGGACGTCACGGTACGCCCCTGCCGAGTCCTCCGTGCCCCACTCGCCGTAGAGGGTCAGCGGGATGACCCCCTCGGTAGGAAGTCGGTAGCGGATCTCCGCGGATGCTATCTGATTCGAAAGGTCCCCCGCTCGGTACCCCACCAGCATACGACCGAAGTTGCGCGCGGTGAACGGCGTAGTCACGCTGTCGCCGCCGAGGATGGCGGCGCGGTTCAGGGCCAGCGTCAGCCGCGGGTGCGGTTGGATGCCGACACGCATCCCCCAGAAGTACGGGTCGCCGGGGTGGCGTTGCTCGGAGATCTCCGCGAGGAAGGTGTGCAGGGACGTCGGCCCGAGAAGTTTCAGAATCCCCGGCCACGCAAACGGCTGGAGCGTCTGCGCCTCGATCCTGCGGACGGGAACGCCGCTCAGGACGATCCCTCCGCCTCGGCCGTAGCCGTAGCCGATGGGCTCCTCCCCGACGGAAACCCCCAGCCGGCCCAGGGCGGCGGTGACATCCCAACGCACGATCCCCTCGTCACCGGGTCCGACCCGCGGCTCCGCTACCGCTGCCAGCCCGGACGACCAGGCCAATGCCACCACCCCATCGAGGACCGCCCCGTCCTCGCCCGGGAGTGGAGCGGGCGGGATCTGACGCTCCGCCAGCCCGTTCGCCGGCGCCAGCCTGCCGGACCGGTCCACGTAGCCCGCGGCAAGTCTGCTTCCCAGGCCGCGAACGCCCTCCGTTTGCGTCGCGCGGCCTGCATATTCCGGAAACTCCTCGATGAAACGATCCAGCCAGCCGTTCGTGAGCTCGCTCCACCGGGTTCCAACGGCGCCGTACGCGGCCTGGCGGAGCGCGGCCGCGGCGGCGGCGCGGGGTACGCCGCGCTGCGCCGGCTGGTATCCATCTGCCAGCCCCAGCGCCTCCGCTCGTCGCGCCGCATCCACCGCCCAGTGGTTCGGCGCGAGCGGTGGCGAAGCGGGCAGGGTATCGCTTCGCAGCGGCGCGGCCGGCAACATGAGAACGGAGGCGAGGGCGAAAGCCGCGATCATCCGCCGCCCTCCGTGTAGCGGGCGCAGAGGGCGGCGACCAGTCCCGGGATGGTGTACTCCTCGGCCTCGAGGTGGACGGGGAGCCCGAGATCGCGTGCGGTCCCGCTGGTGATCGGCCCGATGGTGGCGACCTCGGCGATGCCGAGTGCGGTCCCGACCAGCTTCACCCAGTTCTGGACGGTGGAGCTCGCCGTGAAGGTGATGACGTCGATGCGATCAGCCGCCAATTCCGCTTCGAGACCGCCGCCGCCCGAACCGTCGGGGATCGTGCGATACGCGGCGACCTCGTCCACGGTCGCGCCCAGCTCCCGCAGGCCACGCGGCAGCACGTCTCTGGCCGCCGCGGCGCGCGGGAGCAGTACCCGCTTCCCGGCCAGATCGGAGCCGCGGAGCGCCGCCACCAGCGCTTCGGCCACGAAGCTATCCGGAACGACGTCGGCGATGAGACCGTGTTCCTTCAGCTTCGCCTGGGTGGCGGGGCCGATCGCGCAGAGTCGCGTCCGGCCGAAGGCGCGCGCGTCGCCACCTTCGGCACGCAGAGCGCTCCAGAAGCGGTCGACGCCGTTGACGCTGGTGAACACTACCCAGTCGTACGACGACAGCTCCCGCACGCCTCGACGGAGCGGCTCGCCGTCGACGGGATCGTCGATGCGGATGGTGGGAAACTCCACAACCTCGGCACCGAGCGAGCGCAGAGCGTCACTGAGCGCGCTCGCCTGAGCCCGGGCCCGCGTGACCACGATTCTGCGGCCGGCGAGCGGGCGATCCCGTGAAGGAGCCAAACGTTCTCTCAGCCCGACCACCTCTCCCACCACCACCAGCGCGGGAGCAGAGATGTTCGCCGCCTCGGCGAGAGCTGGCAGCGAGCGGAGGGTGCCGGTGACGGTGCGCTGACCGGGCAGCGTGCCGTTCTCGATCACCGCGGCGGGAGTGTCGGCGTTCCGGCCGGATCCGAGGAGACGTGCGAAGTTATCCGCCATCCGGCCCAACCCCATGTAGAAGACCAGGGTACCCTTTCCGCCGGCGAGCCGCTCCCAGTCCAGATCGCTGGTTTCCTTGGCGGGATCTTCGTGCCCGGTCAGCAGGGTCACGCTGGAGGCGATCCCCCGGTGAGTCACCGGAACTCCGGCGTAGGCGGGTGCGGCGACTCCCGCCGTGATCCCGGGAACCACTTCCCAGGGAATGCTTGCAGCCGCGAGGGCGAGCGCTTCCTCGCCACCGCGGCCGAACACGAACGGGTCGCCACCCTTCAAACGCACCACCGTCCGGTGCCGGGCCGCGGCCGACACGAGGCGCCGGTTGATCTCCTCCTGCGAGATGGCCGGTTCTCCCCCCCGTTTGCCGACGAAGACCCGCTCCGCCTCGGGAGAGATCAGGCGTAGCACGCCGTCGCCCACCAGCGCGTCGTAGAAAACCGCCCCTGCCGTTCCGAGCAGCTGCGCCGCTCTCAGCGTGAGCAGGCCGGGATCGCCCGGGCCCGCCCCGACGAGATACACCGTTCCCGGGGGAAAATCCCGGACGCCCTTGCCGCGGGTCACGGAAGACCGTATTCCGCCAGCAGATCGTGCAGCGTCTCGTCGAGCGGGAAGCGCCGGTGCCAGCCCAGCTGCGTGAGCCGGTCGGCACAGCCCCGCAGGACGCGCACGTCCACGGGCCGAAAGCGTGCTGCTTCCACTTCCACGCGAGCGCCGGCTCCGGAAAGCTGGACGAGGCGGACCACCAGGTCCTCCAGCTTAGGCGCTTCCCCGGAGCACACGTTGTAAACAGTCCCCGAAGCGCCCTTTTCCATCAGCGTGAGGTAGGCCCTGGCGACATCGCGCACGTCCAGAAAGTCTCGCCATACTTCGAGGTTGCCGACGCGCAGCACGGCTTCGCGTTCGCCTGCACGGATCTCTGCCAGCTGTCGGGCGAAGCCGGGCAGGGCGAAGCTGGGATCCTGGCCTGGACCGGTGTGATTGAAACTCCGTGCGACGACCACACCGGAGGGCAGCTTCGTGGAGGCCTCGATCCCCACCATCTCCGCCGCCGCCTTCGAAGCAGCGTAAGGGCTGGCCGGTCTAAGCGGACGTTCTTCGCGGATCGGTTGCTCGTCTTCGGGGACGGGTCCATACACCTCGGCGGAGCTGACGATCAATGCCCGCAGCGAATCTGTGTCCAGGTGCCGCAGGACTTCGAGCAGGTTCAGCGTTCCCGTCGCGTTGACGTCCCACGTCTCCAGCGGTTCACGGAAGGATCGAGCGACGGAACTCTGACCCGCGAGATGATAGACACGTTCCGGCTCCACCCGCCGCACCGCAGCTTGCAGTGTATCGACGTCCGTGATGTCGACGGGTAGCCAGCCCACTGCGAGCCGCTCGGAGCTGGACAGGGTCCCTCCATCGGGCGGAATTCCTCCAAGAGTTGCACCGAAGATCGTCGCCCCCTCCACCAGCAGTTCTCGGATCAGGTGCTGCCCGACGAACCCCGCGGCGCCGGTTACGAGGACCCGCACCCGATCAGCGTGGAACCTGAGCTTTCCAGTTCTGCTCGGCGACGAGCTCGAGGTCCGCCTCCACCATCATCTTCACCAGCTCCTCGAAGTCGACATCGGGCGTCCAACCGAGGCGTTCACGTGCCCTGCTCGCATCGCCCACCAGGAGGTCGACTTCGGCGGGGCGGAGAAAGCGCGGGTCGATGACGACGTGGTCCTCCCAGTCGAGGCCGACGTGTTCGAATGCGATCCGCACCAGTTCCCTCACCGTGTTGGTTTCCCCCGTCGCCACCACATAGTCTTCCGGTGTCTTCGTCTGAAGCATCATCCACATCGCGCGGACATAGTCGCCGGCGAACCCCCAGTCTCGCTGGGCGTCGAGGTTGCCGAGACGCAGTTCGGTCTGCAGCCCATGTTTGATGCGCGCCACCGCATCGGTGATCTTGCGCGTGACGAACTCGAGCCCCCGGCGGGGCGACTCGTGGTTGAAGAGGATTCCGCTCACCGCGAAGATGTCGTAGCTTTCGCGATAGTTCACCGTCGCCCAGTGCCCGTACACCTTGGCGACTCCGTACGGAGAGCGCGGATGAAACGGCGTATCCTCGTTCTGGGGGACGGCTCTCACCTTGCCGAACATCTCGCTCGAAGACGCCTGGTAGAAGCGGATCGAACGGTCGAAGACGCGGATCGCCTCCAGCATCCGGGTGACGCCGAGCGCGGTGACGTCGCCCGTCAGCACCGGCTGAACCCACGATGTCTGCACGAACGACTGGGCCGCGAGGTTGTACACCTCACTCGGCTGGGCCTGTTGGAGAGAATAAAGGAGGGAGTTCTGATCCGTCAGATCGCCCGAGATGAGCTCGACATCGTCCTGGATGTGGCGGATACGCTCGAAGTTCAAGGTGGAACTCCGACGCACCAGCCCGTAGACGCGGTAGCCCTTCTCCAGCAGCAGCTCCGCCAGGTAGCTACCGTCCTGTCCGGTGATCCCGGTGATCAGCGCGTGTTTCATCTCAGTAGACTGGGCGCGGGCGCCAAGGGGCGCCCGCAATTGCCCCAAGCTACTCGGGCCTGCATTCCCGTGTCAAACCGCGTGTCGCTCTGGTTCTTGCCCACCTGGCAATGGAGGGTTATTATGATTGGCTATACGTACGGGTTATCTACAAGGAGATTCGATCATGGCGCTCTGCGCGATCTGTGGAAAGGGCCCCCGCAGCGGCAACAACGTCAGCCACGCGAACAATAAGTCAAAACGCCGCTGGCATCCCAACCTGCAGCCGGCGCGCATCGTCACCGACAACGGCACGCGGAAGCGCGTGCGGGTCTGCACGAGCTGCCTTTCCGCCGGCAAGGTCCGCAAGGCCGGCTGAAAGCGGGAACGACCCAACGAACAGCGGAGCCGCCGCGGAATCCCTTCCGCGGCGGCTCCGCTGTTTTTGGAGTGACGAGGCTGTCAACCGCGGTCGACCAGCTCGATCAGTGCCATTTCTGCGCCGTCACCCTTGCGGTGGCCCGTCTTCAGCACCCGAGTATAGCCGCCCGGGCGTTCGGCGAAGCGCGGTCCGATGGTATCGAAGAGAGCGAAGAGGATCTCTCGGTCGGCGATCTGACGTCTGGCCTGTCGCCGCGCGTGCAGATCACCGCGCTTGGCGAGCGTAATCAGCTTCTCTGCATAGGGGCGGAGCTCCTTCGCCTTGGCGAGCGTCGTCGCAATGCGGCCGTGCCGGAACAGGCTGGTGGCCATGTTCCGCAGCAGAGCTTCGCGGTGGCTGGAAGTGCGGCCGAGTTCACGCCCCTGCTTGCCGTGTCTCATCTATTCGCTCTCCCCCGCAGGGCTTTCTGACGAATCGTCCCGTTCGCCATCGGCCGGAGTATCGTCCTCGTCGGCCGGCGGCTCCCACCAGATCCCCCGCAAATCATCGTGCTTCAGTCTGAGCCCGAGTGAAAGGCCCTGCTCGGACAGATACTCGGTGACCTCCTGCAACGACTTCTTGCCGAAGTTGTCGATCTCGAGCATCTCCGCTTCCGTCTTCTGCACGAGCTCTCCCACCGTCTGGATGTTCTCCTTCTGCAGGGAGTTACGACTCCGAACGCTGAGCTCGTTCACTTCCTCGATCGGCGTCTTCAGCGTCTCCTGAAGGCGCGGCGGCAGAGCGTTGCGTCGGCTGGCGCGGCTGGATGCACCGTTGCTCCACTTGCGATCACCCTGTACCCATTCCACCCTGGCACCGGCGAGATAGGTGAGGTGTTCCACCGCCACCCGCGCCGCGTACTGAACCGCGGTGGGAACGTCGATCGCCCCGTTGGTTTCCACCTCCAGAACGAGCCGGTCGAAGTCCGTGCGTTGTCCCACGCGCGTCTCTTCCACTACGAAGTTCGCCCGGCGCACCGGATTGTAGATCGCGTCGATCCGGATGACGTCGGGAGGCAGTTTGTCCTCGCCAAGGTCGTGCTGCTCGGCCAGCACGAACCCTCTCCCCTTGTTGACGTATAGATCCATGCGCAGTTCGCGGTCTTCTTCCAGGGTGAAGAGACGGTGCTCCGGATCGATGATCTCGACCGCGGGGTTCTCGCGGATCTGCCGGGCGGTGATGACGCCCGCCTTGTCGACGCGCAGCTCGAGGATCACGCTGTCCACTCCGGGATCCAACTCCAGGACCAAGCCTTTCAGATTTCGAATGATCTGATGTACGTCCTCGACCACCCCCGGGATGGTTTGATGCTCGTGCAGCACCCCGTCCGCCCGGAAAGCCCAGACGGCAGAGCCGCGCAGGCTGGACAGGAGGATACGACGCATGGTAGTGCCGAGGGTATGGCCGAATCCACGCTCGAGCGGACGAAGTACTACCTGCCCTTCGCGTGGCTGCTCCGGTGAACCCGGCATCTGCAAGCCGGTAAGATCGATTTCCACTCTGCCTCTCCCTATGGTAGACCCTCTTCGATGATATCGGCGCCCTCCGCTTCGTCAGAAGCGGAGACGCCCGATAATGTGCTACTTGCTGTATAGCTCGACGATGAGCTGTTCCTGAACCGCCAGCGGGATGTCGGCGCGCGACGGTCGACCAACCATCCGCCCCGTTCGTGAACCTTCGTCCACCGCCAACCAGGAAACGGTGTTCGGCCTTGTCTTCGACTCGAGCGCCGCCTGAACCGGAAGGATGTCCTTGCTCTTGGGAGCCACCCGGATCTCCTGGCCGGCATCTACCTGATAACTGGGGATGTCGACGCGACCACCGTCGACCTGGAAGTGACCGTGGCGGATGAGCTGCCGCGCTTCCTTGCGGGATGACGCGAAACCGAGGCGGTAGACCACGTTGTCGAGCCGACTTTCCAGACCGACCAACAGGTTCTCGCCCGTGACTCCGGGCTGATGAGACGCCTTCTCGAACAGGCGGCGGAACGGCTTTTCGGAAAGACCGTAGATACGCTTTACCTTCTGCTTTTCACGTAGCTGGTGGGCGTATTCCGAAGCCCGACGCCGCCGCGCGCTCGCGGGCCCGTGCTGGCCGGGAGCGTAAGCACGCCGCTCGATCGGGCACTTCTCCGTGAAACACTTGGTGCCCTTCAGAAAGAGCTTCTGCCCTTCCCGTCGGCAGAGCTTGCAGACCGGACCGGTATATCTGGACATGGACCGTTTCGCCGTTGCTGGAATCGTCTGGCTTCCTCCCCCCGACGGTCGCGGAGGTTTACGCCTTCAAAAAATGCCGAGTACGCGGTAGCGCCGTACTCAGGTACTCACCTTACACCCTTCGCTTCTTCGGCGGGCGGCAGCCGTTGTGCGGAATGGGGGTCACGTCGCGGATCGACCGGATGGCGAGGCCGGCCGCGGCCAGCGCCTGAATCGCCGATTCGCGCCCCGAGCCGGGACCCTGGACGCGCACGTGTACCCGCCGCACTCCCAGCGTCATCGCCTCGCGTGCCGCCTGCTCCGCCGCGACTGTAGCGGCAAAGGGGGTCGACTTCTTCGACCCCTTGAAGCCGGCCTTGCCCGCGCTCCCCCAGACTACGGCGTTCCCCGCCATGTCAGCGATGGTGATGATCGTATTGTTGAAGGTCGCCTTGATGAAGGCGATTCCCTCAGCGTCCGCTTCCCGCTTCGCCCGCGGTCGCGCCTGCTTCGGCTTGGCCATCCCTTTCCTCGTATGAGTGGTGCGGCTACTTCTTGGCCGCCTTCTTCTTGCCCGCGATGGCCCGCCGCGGGCCCTTCTTAGTGCGGGCATTGGTGTGTGTCCGCTGTCCCCGTACCGGGAGGCCTCGGCGGTGGCGCATGCCGCGGTACGACCCGATGTCCATCAGCCGCTTGACATTCTGCGCGACTTCGGAGCGCAGGGCGCCCTCCACGCGATACTCGGAGTCGATCGCACGACGCAGCCGGTTGACCTGCTCATCGCTGAGTTGCCCGACGCGCTCATTCGGATCGACATCCGCGGTTTCCAGGATCTTGCGAGCGCTCGAACGCCCGATCCCGAAAATGTACGTGAGGCCGATCTCGACCCGCTTTTCACGGGGTAGATCGACTCCGGCGATTCTTGCCATGGTTCCTCCGTTGGCTCAGCCCTGACGCTGCTTGTGGCGTGGATTCTTCTTGCAGATCACCCGCACTACGCCTCGGCGTCGAATGACCTTGCAGTGTTCACAGATCGGCTTCACGCTCGCGCGAACCTTCATCTTCGCTTCCCCGCTGAATGAAATGGAGCCTTGTAGTTTAGCCGCTTCCGACCTGAACGGCAAGTCCTGACGGAACTCCGTGCGTGAGCACCCGCGGACCGGTGGGGGTAATGGCCACCGTGTGCTCGAAGTGCGCCGACATCCGCCGGTCGCCGGTCACCACGGTCCAGCGGTCCGGGAGCGTGCGGATGGCCGAAGTTCCGGCGTTGAACATCGGTTCGATCGCGAGGACGAGCCCTTCTGCGAGCTTCAAGCCCCGGCCGGGTGACCCGTAATTGGGGACCTGGGGATCCTCGTGCGGTTCACGACCGATGCCGTGGCCAACCAGGTCGCGCACCACCCCGAACCCTTCGCGATCCGCCACCGCCTGAATCGCGGCTCCGACATCGCCGAGCCGGCCCCCCGCGCGCGCCGCGTCGATCCCCCGCAGCAGCGCCTCGTACGTAACCTCGAGCAGCCGCTCCGTTTCGGCCGAAATCTCGCCGACCGCGAGCGTGACCGCCGCATCGGCGTAGTAGCCGTCGAGCTGAACCCCACAGTCGATGCTGATGATGTCCCCGTCGCCCAAACGCCGCGAGGCAGCGGGAATTCCGTGCACCACCTCCCAGTTGAGGCTCGTGCACAGCGTCGCCGGGAAGCCGTATAACCCTTTGAACGCGGGCGTCGCACCAGGGTGCGAGCGGATGTATTCTTCGGCACGACGATCCAACTCAGCGGTGGTTCGGCCGGGCCGCACCTCGGGGGTGAGGGCGGTGAACATTCCCGCCAGCACCGCACCGGCGGCGGCGATCGCATCCAGCTCCTCGGGTGTCTTGAGGTGAATCATGCCGCGAGCGCCGTTGCGAGCGCGTGCTGTACCTCCTCCACGGCACCCTCGCCGGAAATGCTCTGCACCGGTACGCCGGCGGCGCGGTAGTAGCCGATGAGGGGAGCCGTTTCCTCCGCGAACACCTGCAGCCGCCGCCGGACGGTGGCTTCGTCGTCGTCGACGCGTGCAACGAGCTTCCCGCCGCAGACGTCGCAGACGCCGGCCACCGTGGGAGGCTCGGAGAACACGTTGTAGGGTCGCCCGCAGTCGGCGCAGGTCCGGCGGCCGCTGATGCGGCGGACGATGACCTCGTCGGGCACCTCCATCACCAGGACCCCGTCGAGACGCCGCCCCGACTCTGCGAAGATCCCGTCCAGCCCCTCCGCCTGAGGCAGCGTGCGCGGGAATCCGTCGAAGATCACTCCCCGCTCCGCTTCCGGGCTCCCGAGCACTTCAGCGACCAGGCCGAGAATCACGTCGTCCGGGACGAGTTCGCCGGAGTCCATGTACCGCTTCGCGGAAAGTCCTAGGGGAGTGCCGCGGCGCACGGCTTCGCGCAGCAGATCGCCCGTCGCGAGCTTGGGGATGTCGAGACGGGCAGCGAGCAAGGCCCCCTGAGTGCCTTTGCCGGCACCGGGGGGGCCGAGGAGGATCAGGTTCACCGCCTTCCCTACATGAAGCGCTGCCGGCCGCGCAGCTTGACACGCCCCTTCTTCATGAACCCGTCGTAGCGCCGCAGGAGTAGGTGCTGTTGCATCTGCTGGATCGTGTCCAGCGCCACGCCGACGATGATCAGCAGCCCCGTCCCGCCGAGGACACCACCGAGGAACGGAACCCCCACGGAATCCAGGAGCATCTGCGGAAAGACCGCGATCGCCGCGAGGAAGATGGCTCCCGGAAGGGTAATGCGGCTGAGCACGCGGTCGATGTACTCCGCGGTACGCGCCCCGGGTTTCACCCCCGGAACGAAGGCACCCTGCTTCTTCAGGTTTTCGGCGAGATCCACGGGGTTGAAGATGATCGCCGTGTAGAAGTAGGTGAAGAAGATGATCAGCAGCGCGAAGCTCACGAAGTATCCCCAGCTGCCGTAGCTGAAGAAGTTGGCGATCTCCGTGACGATCGGGTTGCTGGAAAACGTGGAAAGGGTTCCCGGGACGATGATGATCGACTGCGCGAAGATGATCGGCATCACGCCAGCCGAGTTCACGCGCAGCGGAACGAACGATTTCTGCCCTTCGCGCACGCGGCCGCGTCCCATCACCTTGCGCGGGATCTGCACCGGGACCTTGCGGGCCGCCATCGTGATCGCGACGGTGGCGGCGATCACCCCCACCATCACCGCGACCATCAGCACGAGCGCGAGGACCGAAACCTCGCCAACCTCGACGAGTCGAACTACCTGGACGACCTGGCTGGGAAAGCCTTCGATGATCGAGAAGAAGATCAGCAGGCTCATGCCGTTGCCGATGCCGCGATCGGTGATCTGCTCCCCGAGCCACATCACGAACACGCCGCCGGTGGTGAGCGTCAGCACCATCACCATCTTGAACCCGAGTCCCGGGTTCGTGACGGCGTTCGGCACCTGGCTCTCGAGGAAGACGCCGTACCCGTACGCCTGGAGGATGCAGAGCACGACGGTGGTGTAGCGGGTGTACTGCGTGAGTTTCTTCCGCCCCTCTTCCCCCTCCTTCTGCATCTTCTCGATGGCGGGGAAGACCGCCGCGAGCAACTGAAACATGATGCTCGCGGAGATGTACGGCATGATGCCGAGGGCGAACACCGTAGCTCGCGACAGGCCACCGCCGACGAACATGTCGTAGATGCCGAAGACGGTGCCCTGGAGCTGCCCCGCGTAGTCCGCGAGCGCGGCCGTGTCGATTCCGGGCGCGACGATGTGCGCGCCGATCCGGTAGATCGCGAGGCAAAGGAGCGTGAAAAGGATCTTCTCCTTCAGCTCCGGAATGCGGAACAGCGTGGCGACGGGATTGGCCATCTTCAGCCGATTTCCTCCACGCTTCCCCCCTGACCTTCGATCTTCGCGCGGGCCGTGCGGCTGAAGGCGTGCGCCGCCACGGTCACCTTGCGCGTCATCTCACCCGTTCCGAGCACCTTTACCGGCCGGTCCGAGCGGGCGATCAGACCCGCCTGCGCGAGCGATGGAGGGTCGAACCGCTCGATCTCCAGCCGATCCAGATCGCGCACGTTCACTACCTGGAACACCGTCCGCTCCAGAGGCGTGAAGCCGCGCTTCGGCAGACGCCGCTGGAGGGGGAGCTGCCCCCCTTCGAAGTGTGGTTTGCCGCCGCCCGGCCCGGAGTGTCCCGCTCTCGCCTTGGAGCCCTTGTGGCCCTTGCCGGAGGTCTTGCCGGTGCCCGATCCGGGCCCGCGGCCGAGACGTTTCCGGTCACGGTGCGAGCCGGGTGGCCGCCGCAGCTCGTGTAGCTCAGCCATTGTCGTCGCTCTCCTCGAATTCGTGTACCTCGACCAGGTGACGTACCTGGAGTAGCATTCCGCGGATGGCGGGGTTGTCCTGCTGCACCACCTCGCGCTGGTGCCGCAGGCCCAGGGCCTGGAGCGTGCGGCGATGCTTCTCGGGGGCCCCGACTCCGCTCTTGATCTGCCGGATGCGCAGCTCAGGCACGGACGCCTCCCAGCTGCTCCACGCTGACTCCCCGCTCACGGGCGAGCTGTTCGCGCGTGGTGAGACGTTGGAGCGCGTCCATGGTCGCGAGTACCATGTTGAAGGGGTTGTTCGAGCCCAGACTCTTGGTAAGGATGTCGTGAACGCCTGCGCATTCTAGAACGGCCCTCACGGCACCGCCGGCGATCACCCCGGTTCCCGGCGCGGCGGGCCGGATGAGTACCCGCCCGGCTCCCGCCTGCCCCACGATCTCGTGCGGGACGGTACCCGTCTGGACCGGGACGGAGACCATTTCACGCCGGGCGCTCTCCAGTGCCTTGCGTACGGCCTCGGAAACCTCGTTCGCCTTGCCGGTGCCTACCCCGACCTTGCCCTGTTGGTCGCCCACGGCTACCAGCGCGGTGAACGAAAAGCGCCGCCCTCCCTTGACGACCTTCGCGACGCGGTTGATGTGCACCACGTTTTCCTTCAGGTCGGAGTCGCGCCCACCGCGGCCGCGTCCCCTGCCGTCCCGATCTCCTCTCGCCACCGTTCCCCCTTAGAAGTCGAGGCCGCCCTCGCGGGCACCCTCTGCGAATGCTTTGACGCGACCATGATACAGGTAACCGCCGCGGTCGAAGACCACCTTGTCGATCCCCCGTTCACGAGCCCGCTCTGCGAGCATCTTCCCCGCAGTTCGGCTGATCTCGGTCTTGGTGAGTCCTTCCGCGTCGCGCCGCTCGCGCAACTCACCCGTCAGGGTGGAAAGCCCCACCAGTGTGACGCCTTGCGCGTCGTCGACGATCTGCCCCTCGATGTTGTTCAGAGACCGGAACATCACCAGACGGGGGCGCTCGGCGCTCCCGCGTACGCGGCGACGGATCCTCTGATGTCGGCGCATCCTGCGCGCTCGACGCGTGTTCTGTCTCGTCCTGCCCATGGCTTCTGGTTCTGCAGAAAAATGACGTGATATGCGGCGGCTACTTGCCGCCCGCCTTGCCGGCCTTTCGCCGGATGATCTCTCCCTGGTACTTCACGCCCTTGCCCTTGTACGGCTCCGGCGGGCGGAGTCCGCGGATTTCCGCCGCGACGTGACCCACCGCCTCCTTGCTGTTTCCGGAGACCTCCACGACCGTCGGGGTAACTGCCTTCAGCTCGATTCCCTCCGGGGCACGGTAATCGATGGGATGCGAGTACCCGAGGTTCAGCGTGAGACCGAAGGGCTTGTTCTCGGCCCGATAGCCGACCCCCACGATCTCCAGGGTCTTTTTGTAGCCGCTCGTCACCCCCTCGATCATGTTGGCGATCAGGGTTCGACTCAGACCGTGCAGAGCCCGATGCTGCGGGGCATCCGAGGGACGCTCCACCTTCAGCTCATCGCCATCGCGGTGTACCGACACCACCTCGTTCAGCGTTCTGTTCAGTTCACCCCTCGGCCCCTTCACCCGGATGGCGGAGCCGTCGATGTCGACGTCCACTCCAGCCGGAACAGGGATGGGTTGCCTGCCGATTCGCGACATGACGATCCCCTCTACCAGATGAAGGCGAGCAACTCGCCGCCCACGTTCGCCGCCCGCGCTTCCCGGTCGGTCATCACTCCGCGTGAAGTGGAGAGCATGGCCATTCCCAGGCCGCTGCGGACCCGTGGGATATCCCGGGCCGCGACGTAGCGGCGGAGCCCCGGCCTCGAAACCCGGGTCAACTCCCGAATCACCGGACGATCCTGATAATACTTCAGATACAGCCGCAGGATCGGGAACTTGCCGTGATCGAGCTGCTTGAAGTCGTAGATGTAATGATTCTCCTTGAGCAGACGCGCGATCTCGGTTTTCAACTTGGCAGCCGGCATGTCTACGCGGCGGTGCCGCGCTTGGGCCGCGTTGCGGATGCGCGTGAGCATGTCCGCGACAGGATCTGTGTTCAATGGATTGATCTCCTTTGGATTTCAGCGACTGGCCGGCGGCTCACCAGCTCGCCTTGCGTACGCCCGGGATTTCGCCCTTCAGCGCCATCTCCCGGAAGCAGATCCTGCACAACCCGAACTTGCGCAGAAATGCGCGAGGCCGGCCGCAGCGGTTGCAGCGGTTGTATGCCCGCACACCGTACTTCGGCTTGCGCTTCGCCCGTTCGATCAGTGCCTTTCTCGCCATCGTAGTCGCTCGTTGTCAGGTGCGTCGGATGATCAGTTTTGAACCAGAACCGGCTCGGTCCCCCGGAACGGCATTCCGAGCTCCCTCAGCAGTGCGATTCCCTCGTCGTCGCGGTTGGTGGACGTCACGATGGTGATGTCCATGCCGTGTACCAGGTCGACTGTATCGTACTGTACCTCGGGGAAGATGAGCTGTTCGCGGATCCCCAGCGTATAGTTTCCGCGTCCGTCGAAGGATCGCATCGGGACTCCGCGAAAGTCCCGGATCCGGGGCATCGCCACGTTGATCAACCGATCCAGAAATTCGTACATCCGCCTGCCCCGCAATGTCACGGACGTTCCGACCGGCACACCCTCGCGCAGGGCGAAATTCGAAATCGCCTTCTTTGCGCGGGTGATCACCGGCTTCTGCCCTGTGATCGCCGCGAGCTCAGCGACGGCCGAATCCATCAGCTTCGGGTTCTTCAGCGCCTCGCCCAGACCGACATTGATGACGATCTTCTCGAGCTTCGGCACCTGCATCGGCGACGTATAGCCGAATTCCTCCTGCAGTCTGCCACGCACGACGTTCTGGTAGTGCTCCAGCAGCCGCGGATCGCGGCGCGCTCCGTTTTCCTCAGCCATCTGCTCTCATTGCGCTCCGGACTCCGCGCGGGGCGGAGCGGTTGCGCCTGGAAGTTGATCCGTTCGTTTTTTTCATACCTTGGGGATCACCCGACCGGAGGCAACGCCCACCCGTTCTGCCCTACCTTCCTCGTCCCGCTGCATCCGCACGCGTGTGGGCTCCCCCGTGGACGGATCGATCAGCATCACGTTCGAAGCGTGCACGGGTGCCTCGAAGCTGACGATCGCCCCTTCCGGGTTGAGCTGCGAAGGCTTCCGGTGCCGCTTGCGGAAGTTGATCCCCTGAATCACTACGCGATTCTTGTCGCGGTCCACGCGCAGCACCGTTCCTTCCTGATCGCGGAAGTTGCCCCGGATCACGCGGACCCGATCGCCGCGGCGGATCCTGAATTTCGGCATCAGATCACCTCCGGCGCCAACGATACGATTTTCATGAATCGCTTCTCACGAAGCTCGCGCGCGACCGGTCCGAAGATGCGCGTAGCGCGCGGCTCGCCCGCATCGTTGATGATCACCGCGGCGTTCTCGTCGAAACGGATGTAAGAGCCGTCCTTGCGCCGCAGCTCCTTGCGGGTGCGGACGACCACCGCCTTGGCGACCTCGCCCTTCTTGACCGTGCCGTCGGGGAGTGCATCCTTGACGGCGACCACCACGGTATCGCCGATGCGGGCGTAGCGTCGTTTGCTCCCGCCGAGGACGCGAATTACGAGAGCGCGCTTCGCCCCGCTGTTGTCCGCGATCTTGACGATCGATTCTTGTTGGATCATGGGAGGCGGCTATTTCGCTCGTTCGACGATCTCTGAAACGCGCCAGCGCTTCAACTTGCTCAGCGGACGGGTTTCGGTGATGCGCACGGTATCGCCGACGTGCGAGTCGTCGGTCTCGTCGTGGGCGTGGTACTTCTTCGTCCGCGTCACCTGCTTGCCGTAGAGCGGGTGCGCGAACCGACGCTCCACCGACACCACCACCGTCTTCTGCATCTTGTCGGACACGACGGTGCCGACGCGGGTCTTGCGCCGGCCGCGCTCGTCGGTTTCGGCGGCGTTGTTTTCGCTCATCGCGTCTCCTCGGTTTCGAGCTCACGCTCGCGCAGTATGGTGTTCAGCCGCGCGATGTCGCGACGGATCCGCCTCAGCAGCATGGGGTTCTCGAGCGCGCTCGTCGCGGAACGGAAGCGGAGTTTGAATTGTTCCTCTTGGAGGTTTTCACGACGGGCAATGATCTCGTCGCTGTCCATATCCCGGATCTCCTCTCCCGTCACCCCTCACCTCCTTCCTGTCGCACGACGAATCTGGATTTCACCGGCAGCTTGGCGGCCGCGAGCTGCATCGCCCGCTTCGCCACGTCGACCGGAACTCCTTCGAGCTCGAACATGATGCGCCCGGGCTTCACCACGGCCACCCACCCTTCCGGATTCCCCTTGCCCTTTCCCATGCGGACCTCGAGCGGCTTCTTGGTGATCGGCTTGTCCGGAAAGATGCGGATCCAGACCTTGCCGCCGCGCTTGATGTGCCGCGTCATGGCAATTCGGGCGGCTTCGATCGTTCGGTTCGAAACCCATCCGGGCTCCAGGGCCTGCAGCCCGAACTGCCCGAAGGCGACGTAGTTCCCCCGCGTCGCATTGCCGCGCATGCGGCCCTTCATCTGCTTGCGGTATTTGACCCGCTTTGGCGCCAGCATATCCTTTTATCTCCTTCTCAAGCGTCGGTCGAATAGGTGCGGCCGCGGCGGTTCTCAACCACCTCGCCCTTGAAAATCCACACCTTTACGCCGATCGTTCCGTAAGTGGTCCGGGCGGTGGACTGGGCGTAGTCGATGTCGGCGCGCAATGTCTGCAGGGGGACGCGTCCTTCCTTGTACCCCTCCCTGCGGGCGATTTCGGCGCCATTCAGGCGCCCCGATACCTGCACCTTGATCCCTTCCGCTCCGGCTCGTATCGCGTTCTGGACCGACCGCTTCATCGCGCGGCGGAAGGAAACCCGCTGCACGAGCTGATGGGCGATGCTGTCGGCGATGAGCTGGGCGTCGGCCTCAGGACGTTTGACCTCCTCGACGTTGATGGCCACCTCGCTCTTGGTGAGCCGGCCCAACTCGTCGCGGAGTTTATCCACTTCCGTACCCCCCTTGCCGATGACGACCCCGGGCCGGGCGGTGTGGACGGTCAGGATCACCTTCTGCGGCTTGCGCTCGATTTCCACCTCCGAGATGGAGGCGTGGCCGAGGCGCTGGTGAAGGTATTTGCGGATCGTTTCGTCTTCCATCAACAGCTCGGGGAAGTTGCGCTCCGCGTACCAGCGCGACTTCCACGGCGAAACGATGCCGAGCCTGAACCCCCGGGGGTGCGTCTTCTGTCCCACGTCTACTCCTTGCGATCCACGACGATGGTGATGTGGCTGGTCCGCTTCATGATCGGCGAAGCGCGCCCCATCGCGCGCGGCTTCCAACGCTTCATGGTCGGTCCTTCGTCCACATAGATCTGGCTGACGACGAGTTCGTCGGCGTCCAGGAATGTTCCTTCGGTATCCGCCTTCTGTTCAGCGTTCGCAACCGCGGAACGCAGGGTTTTCTCGACCGGGCGGGTCGCCGCGCGTTTCGAGAACTTCAGCACGGAATACGCTTCGTTCACGCCGCGCCCGCGAATCAGATCCACGACCATGCGGACCTTGCGGGGCGACATCCCTACGTTTCTGGCGATCGCGCGCGCTAGCATGATGGTACCGTTCAGCGAATTTTGGTCCGCTTGTCGGCGAGCTTGCCGCCGTGGCCGCGGAACATTCGGGTGGGCGCGAACTCGCCCAGCTTGTGCCCCACCATGTTCTCGGTGAGGTATACGGGAATGAACTTGTTGCCGTTGTGGACGGCGATCGTGTGCCCCACGAACTCGGGCGTGATCGTCGACGCCCGCGACCAGGTCTTGATCACCCGCTTCTCGTTGCGGTCGTTCATGCCCTGGATCTTTTCGATCAGGTTGGCCGCGACGAACGGCCCCTTCTTGAGACTCCTCGGCATCGCTGTATGTCCTGGTTAGCGGGTCGCCTTGCCGCGCTTGCGGCCACGCACGACCATCTTGTTGGAAGCCTTTTTCCGCTTCCGGGTCTTCACGCCCTCCGGCTTGCCCCACGGAGAAACCGGGTGCCGTCCTCCGGACGCCTTCCCTTCTCCACCGCCGAGCGGGTGGTCCACGGGGTTCATCGCCACGCCGCGAACCTTGGGCCTGCGCCCCTTCCAGCGGGTCGCGCCGGCCTTGCCCGCCGACTGCAGCTCGTGATCGAGGTTGCCGATCTGTCCGATGGTGGCCATGCAGTCGGCGCGCACCAGGCGTACCTCGCTCGACGGCATGCGCAGGGTGACGTGGTCCCCTTCCTTCGCCATCACCTGCACACCCGCACCGGCCGAGCGAGCCATCTGCCCTCCCTTGCCGGGACGCAGCTCCACGTTGTGCACGGTAGTACCCAGCGGAATCTCGGCGAGAGGCAGAGCGTTGCCCACGCGGATGTCCGCGCCCGGACCGGAGTGCACCACGTCTCCCACCTGTAATCCTCGTGGGTGGAGAATGTATGCCTTTTCTCCGTCGGCATAATGGATCAGCGCGAGGTTGGCCGTTCGATTCGGGTCGTATTCGACGGCAGCGACGCGGCCGGCGACGCCGGTCTTGCGGCGCTTGAAGTCGACCTTCCGGTAGAGCCGCTTGTGCCCTCCGCCCCGACGGCGCATCGTGATGCGGCCGTGGTGATTGCGTCCACCCGAAGCCGACAACGGCTCGGTCAGACTTTTTTCCGGCCCCTTGCGGGTGATCTCGCCGAAGTCGGTCGTGCGCCGGAAGCGCGCTCCCGGCGTGATCGGCTTGAACTGCTTGGTTGCCATGCTAAACCCCCTCGAAGATCTCGATCGCCGCGCCGGCGGGGATCGATACGATCGCCTTCTTCCATTCCGCGCGGCGGCCCGACCTCCGGCCGACGCGGCGCTCCTTGCCCCGGTAGCGCATCGTCTGCACGGAAAGTACCTCCACGCCGAACTGCTGGCGGACTGCGTTCGCAATCTGGATCTTGTTCGCGTCGCGCGCGACGATGAAGGTATAGGCGTTCGCGCTTTCCATGAGATCCGTGGACTTTTCCGTGACGATCGGCCGGATGAGGACATCGTGAACGTTAGACATTGTCGCCCTCCCCGGAATCGTCGGCGTTCAGCGCGTCGGCCTCGATCAGGAGGTCCCCTGCGGCGAGGAGTTCGTAAGCCGAAACCTGCCGGAAGGGAAGCACATCCACATTGGGGAGGTTGCGTGAGGCGAGATGGACATCCGAGCTCTCGCCGTTCGTCAGGATGAGGAGCTTGGAATCCTTCATCCCCAGCTTGCCGAGCAGCTCCCGCACGATCCGAGTGCGAGGCTCCTCCAGAGCAAGTTTTTCGATCACCGCCACCCGCTCCGCGAGGGCTTTCGTGTTGAAAGCCGAGCGGCGGGCGAGGGCGTTGAGCTTCCGCGGAATCGCCTGCCGATAGGAGCGTGGGCTAGGTCCGAAAACGACTCCTCCCCCGCGCCAGTGCGGCGCCCGGATCGATCCCTGGCGTGCGCGCCCCGTGCCCTTCTGCCTCCAGATCTTGCGCCCACCACCCCTGACCATGCCGCGCGTCTTGGTAGCGGCATTTCCCTGCCGCCGATTGGCGAGCTGGGCCTTGATCACCTGGTGGAGCGCCGCTTCGTTCACCACTCCATCGAACGGATCGGTAGGCAGCTCCAGTGCGTCCCCGGCGACGCCGGAGGCGTCGAAATAGCGTGCGGTCAGCATGGTATCGTGAGAGTGCTACGTTTCCGGCGAATCACTGTTCGGTGATGAACACGACGCCGTTCACCGCTCCCGGCACCGCGCCGCGCAGATAGAGCAGGTTCCGCTCGCCATCCACCTTCGCTACCTGGACGTTGCGGAGCGTCTTGCGGGTGCCGCCCATTTGTCCGGGGAGTCGCTTCCCCTTGATCACCCGCGACGGATTGGTTCCGGCCCCGATCGATCCCGGTGCCCGGTGGACGCGCGATGCACCATGGGATGCGGGCCCTCCGCGGAATCCGTAGCGCTTGACAACGCCCTGGAAGCCACGCCCCTTGGTCGTGCCGGTCACCTTGACGCGGGCACCCACTTCGAACGCTCCCACCTCCACGACACCGCCGACTTCGGGAGCTGCTTCGGAGTCGAATGGAAACTCGCGCAGCACCTGCGGAGTGCCCTCTACCCCTGCCGCAGCGGCGTGTCCGGCCTCGGCGCGGGACGCCCGCTTGGGCTTCTGCAGGCCAAAGCCGAGCTGGACGGAGTGCGACCCGGCAGCCCGCTCTTCGACCCGCAGGACGGGACACGGCCCGGCTTCGACGACGGTGACCGGAACTACGGCGCCCGCCTCGTCGAAGATCTGCGTCATTCCGAGCTTCTTGCCGATGATTGCTGACACGTCTGCCTCTCAGTCGACCTTGATCTCGACGTCCACCCCGGCCGGAAGATCCAGCTTGGTGAGGGCGTCGACCGTCTGCGGGCGCGAGTCGAGGATGTCGATCACGCGCTTGTGCGTCTTCAACTCGAACTGCTCCCGACTCTTTTTGTCCACGTGCGGCGAGCGCAGCACGGTCCAACGCTGCCGGCGTGTCGGGAGGGGGATCGGACCGCTGATGCTCGCGCCCGTTTTTTCGGCAGTACGGACGATGTCCGCGGTGGTCTGGTCGATCACCGCGTGGTCGAACGCTTTCAGCCGGATCCGGATCTTGTTGGCCACGCCGCTACTCCGTGATTTCGGTAACGACGCCGGCGCCGACGGTGCGGCCGCCCTCGCGGATCGCGAAGCGCAGCTCCTTTTCCATCGCGATCGGCGTGATCAGCTCCACTTCCATCTGCACG
>JBPCJG010000069.1:0-7896 GCA_051005515.1 Longimicrobiaceae bacterium | reverse complement strand
ACCGCTTTGTAGCCGTTCTCCTGGTTTTCTTTCTTGACGAAGCCGTGCCCCTCGTCAGGGAAGACCATGTACTCGACGGGGATGCCGTTCTCCCGCACCGCAGCGACGATCTCATCCGACTCCTGCTGCAGCACCCGCGGATCGTTGGCGCCCTGCAAGACGAGGAGCGGTTTGGAGATGTTCTCAGCGTGGAAGAGGGGCGAGATCCGCCGCAGACGTTCGCCATCTTTTTCGGGATCGCCGAGCTCCGCGTAGAGTGCCTCTCGCTGCGCCTCCCACCAGGGCGGAATGCTCTCGAGGGTGCGCTGCCAGTTTGAGATGCCGAAGAGGTCGACGCCGGTGTCGAAGTCGTCGGGCCGGAACGCGAGGGCGGCAAGCACCATGTAGCCGCCGTACGATCCGCCGATGATGCCGATCCGTTCCGGATCGACCCACCCTGTCGCCGCAAGCATCCCCTTGCTCGCAACTACGTCGCCGAGATCGGCCTCGCCGTGTTTGCGATCGTCCATCGCGTAGAACGTCTTGCCGTAGCCGCTCGAACCGCGGTTGTTGATCGCGTAGACCGCGTAGCCGTGGTTGACCAGATACTGGATGAGACCACTGTATCCGATCCGGCTCTGTCCTCCGGGGCCGCCGTGCACCCAGACCAGGGCCGGTACCCGGCGCGACGGCGAAGCGGCGTGGGGGCGATAAAGGATGCCGGGGATCTCGACGCCGTCGTACGAGGCGAAGCGGACCACCTCGCCCTCGACCAGGTGCTCGGGCTCGATCCGCGGGTTCAGTGTGCGCGTCAGCCGGAGCGGATCACCGGCGGCAAGCTCGGCCGTGAAGAGATCGCGTGGCGTCCGCGCGTCGCTGGCGTAGAACGCCACCCGGCAGTCGTCTGGGGAGAACGTAACCGACGTCACGTCCGCATTGGGCACCGTGGGGAGGCGTACCGGCTGCATCGTCGCCGCAGCGAAGACGCGCACCTCCGTCCGGGCATCGCTGTTGATCCCGACGACCAGGTATTTGCCGGTTTCCGAAAAGTTGGCGTACAGCACGTCCCAATCGGGCTGGACGAGCTTTATCGTCCTTCCGGATGCGAGGTCGTAGCGGACGAGATGTGCGAACTCTCCCCCGGCGTCGGTGATGTAGAGCAGCGCGTCTTCCTGAGGCGTGAAATCCGCCGGCGAGTTCTGCACGTTGCCCGTATGCTCGGTGAGGTTGCGGAGCTTCCGGGTGCGCCCATCGTAGAGAAAGATGTCGCTGTCGCTGGTCGTGCGCGGCCGGGTCAGCGCTAGGTAACGTCCACTGGCCGAGACCTCCGCCGGAAAGTAACACGGCTCGTTGCGGTAGACGAGGGAGCGCTCGTACCCATCGGTCTGGTATTCGTAGACGTCGAGGCAACGCGGATCTCTTTCGGTAGTGCCGGCGAAAAAGGACTTCCCGTCCTTTGCCCAACCGAAGAACGCGCTGGTCAGACTATCGCCCGGAGTCAGATCCCGGGTGGTGCCGTCAGGCGTCTGGACGTACAGATGAGTGCGCTCGTTGCCGCCCTGGTCGCTCGCGTAAAGGAAGCGTTGGTCGTCGGGAAAGTAAGAAACGACCCGCACCGCGTCGCCGGTCGAGCGGGTGAGCTGCGCCGGGTCGCCCCCCGCGACGGATATGGCGTAGGCGTTGTAGACGCCTGTCTCGTCGCTGGAGACCAGGATCTTGGATCCGTCGGGCGAAAACGACGCGCCGCTGACGTTGGTGGTGCCGAGAAAGTCCTGGATGGTGTACTCCGGGACCGTCGCTACCCCTTCGGTGGGTGCGACTCGCGGCTCGACGCGCGGCGCTCTCTCTATCGCTGGAGACGCGCAGCCTGCGAGGAACAGGACGAGGCAGAAACTCGTCGGCTTCCGGAGCATTCTCATCTTCGGATTCGTCGTGGAAGGAAAGCGAACCCTGTCGCGGTCCATGATCGCTACCGCCAGTGGCTCCGGGAGATCCGCACCGACTCCTCCAACGCGTCAGCACCTTCATCTCCAAGAGTGCCCAGCACGGCGAGAGCCGAGTCGATCCTTTCTTCATCGTGAGCCGCATTAGCCAGATATCTAACTACCGCCTCCTCGACGAGCTTCGAGAAATCCCCTTCGCCCCGGCGTGCAGCCAGCTCCAGGAGCTTCGTGCACTCTCGCTCCGACAGTTCGATGGTGATACGCATACCGAAAGATCGCTCCTACGGCTGTGAATCTCAAGCGGTGTCGGCACTCCCCTGGCATCCCTCGCACCAGTACGTCGAGCGCCCATCCTCCCCCTGCCTCCGCATGCGGATGACGGTCCCGCACTTCGCGCACGGCTTGCCGCTCTTCCGGTAGACCCAAAGCCGGCCGCCGCCGAAGTCGCGCCGCGTCGTGCGCATCGTGGTCCGCAGATTCGCGCGCAGCAGCCGGCGCGCGGTCGTGGCCACGCGGTGCAGCGCCTCGTCCTCAAGCTCCCCCACGCGTGCGAAGGGATCGATACCGCAGAGAAAGAGCACCTCCGACTTGTAGACGTTGCCGATGCCGGCGGCGAGCGTCTGCCGCATCACCGCGACACCGATCGGCAGCTCCGGACGGGAGCGCCAGCGCGCCACCACCTCGTCCAGATCCACCCGGGGATCGAGCAGGTCGGGACCGAGCCGGCCGACCGGCCCCCCCTGGACAGCGGACTCGCCCGACAGCATCTCCACCTCCGGCGCGCTGAAGCAGACCGCGACCCGTTCGTCCGTCTCGATCATCACGCGGGCGCGACGCTCCGGCTTGCGCCACGCCTCGCCCGGCCGGTAGTGGTGCCAGGAGCCGGTCATGCGCATGTGCGTGCGCAGCACGCGGCCGTCGTCGAAGCGGATCAGCAGATGCTTGCCGTGCGCCTCCACCGCGGTGATGGTGCGACCCTCCAGCCCCTGCGCCGCGGACTCGACGGCGGGCAGCGGGGTGCGGAAGGCGCGCACCGTCTGCCCCGCGAGGGCGCCGCGGAGGACGATCGCGGCGCGGTGGATGGTGTCGCCCTCAGGCACGCGCCGTCTCCCGCCGCCGCTGCCAACCCTTGCTGCCGGGCGTGAAGCCCGCTGGACGCAGGTGCGGCGCGAGCGGCGACTCCGCGACGGGGGCGCCGTCGACCGACTCGACGACGATCGCCGCGCGGCGGCGGATCTCCGGGAGGCGCGCGAGCGCGCCCGTGAGGGCGCGCAGTGCCCGCTCCCGATCGCGCCCGTCTTCCGGCAGAAAGGTGAGGATGCGCCGCGCGGAGGCGGAGATCCACGCCAGCGGCTCGCCCTCCAGCAGCGCCACCTGCGCGCCCGCCGAGCGCTGCGGGCGCGGGGGGTCGCGGTCCGGCCAGGGGAGCGCGGCGCCGTACGGGTTCGCCGGGTCGGTGGCCGACAGGACGGTGACCTTCGGCTCCGGATTGCCCGCTGCGTCGCGCACCCGCCGCAGCCGCTCCTCGGCCCCGGGAAGGGCGAACTGCGCTGCCCCCAACCCTTCGACAAAGTAGCCGCGCCTCACCCGCCCGGCTTCCTCCAGGCCCTTGAACACCTGGTAGACGGCGGAAAAGCCGCCGACCGTCCCCTCCCCACGCACGCTTTCGCGGGTGAGGATGCCGTGGCGCTCGAGCAGCTGCGCGGCCGTGGCGGCGAGCCGCTCGGTGGCGGAACGATCTTCTCCGACGGCCGGAAGCAGCGACCAACGCCCCTCCGCTCCCGCGGGCGCGCTACGCCGCGCGCGGGGGCGGCCGGGGCGCTCGCGACGGCGGCCGCGCGCCTTCCGCGCCGCACGCAGCGAGCGCAGCGGGGCGAGCGTATCGTTGCTCACCTCCCCCGCCCACACCAGGTCCCAGAGCGCCGGGAGCAGGTCGCCGACGAAGGCGCCGGTAGCGGTGGCGAGGTCGGCGTAGAACATCGCGCCGCGCTCGTGGAATTGCTCGCGGATGCGCGCTTGCAGCTCCCCCTCCGCCGGCTCCGCCGGCGGGACCAGCAGTGGATAGTGCTCGCGCAGGTAGAGCGCGACGCGCCCGTCGGAGGGGCCGAGGGCGCCGGCGCCGCGCCACACCACCTCGCCCGCGTAGCAGAGCGCGTCCAGGTCGCGCGGGTCGTAGTCGGCGACGCGAGCGGGCAGGATTCCCTTTTCCAGGTCGGACGCCGGGAGCGGAGCGCCCTGGAGCCGCTCGACGGCGTCCAGCAGCGCCTCGGCGCCGCGGGCGGGGCGGTCGAGGCCGTGCCAGCGGACCAGAAAGCGGGCGAGCGCCGCGGGTTCGACCGGCTCGACCTCCGCGCGGAGCCGCGCCAGCGAACGGCGTTTGATCTGCCGTAGCACTCCCGCGTCGCACCACTCCCGCCCGCTTCCGCCGGGGAGGAAGTGCCCGAACAGAACCCGCCCCCGGTCTACCAGCCGCTCGAGCGCATCGCTCACGGGGGCAGGACCCAGACCGAAGCGCATCGCCGCGTCCGCGGCGGTGAACGGGCCGTGCGTGCGCGCGTAGCGCGCCAGCAGATCGGCCAGCGGGTGGTCCACCGGCTCGAGAAAGGCGCTCGGCAATCCCTGCGGCGGGACCACGCCGAGAGCGTCGCGGAAGCGGCTCGCGTCCTCGGCGGCGATCCACCGCTCCGCATCCGCGATGCGGATGCGCACGGCGCGCCTGGCCCCTTCCAGCTCCGCCAGCATCGCCCCCACCTGCTCCGGCTCCCCTGCGCGGGCGGCGATCTCCGCCTCGCTCAGGTCGCCGAGACCGAGCAGCGCGTCGTGCAGATCGTCGGCATCCCGGAGCTTGCGGGCGTCGCCCAGGCCGCGGGCGCGTAGCGCGGTCTCCTCGACCGCGTCGGCGTCGAGCAGTTCGCGCAACTCCGGCTCGCCGAGGAGCTGGAGAAGCTGTGCGTGATCGAGGGTCAGCGCCTGGGCGCGCCGCTCCGCCAGCGGCGCGTCGCCCTCGTAGATGAAGTTGGCTACGTAGCCGAAGAGGAGCGACCCGGCGAAGGGGGATGGCGAGCGGGTTTCTACCGGCACCATGCGGATGCGTCGCTCGTGGATGCCGCGCAGCAGATCGGTGAGCCCCGGCAGGTCGAAGACGTCGCTGACGCACTCGCGGTACGTTTCCAGGACGATGGGAAAGTCCGGGTGGTCGGCCACCGCGCGGAGCAGATCGGCCGAGCGGCGGCGCTGGATCCAGAGCGGCGTGCGACGGCCGGGGCGCTGCCGCGGCAGCAACAGCGCCCGTGCCGCGTTTTCGCGGAAGCGCGCGGCGAAGAGCGCGGTCCCGGCGAGCTGGTCCACCACCAGGTCCCGCACCTCGTCCGGATCCGGCAGAAAGAGCGCGTCGTCGGGAGGATCGTCCCCCGCGGTGAGGCGGAAGACGATCCCGTCGTCCGCCCACATCGAGTCCACCTCGATGCCGTGCTCCTGACGGAGACGCGCGGCCACCGCCATCGTCCACGGCGCGTGCACGCGGCTCCCGAAGGGGGTGAGGATGGCGACGCACCAGTCTCCCACCTCGTCCACGAAGCGCTCCAGCACTACCGCGCGGTCGGACGGCACCGTCCCCGTCGCCTCCGCCTGCTCGCGAAGCAGGTCGAGCAGGTTGCGGGCGGCGCGCTCGTCGAGCCCGTGGGTGCCGACCAATCGGGCGTGCGCCGCGTCGTCGCCGGCGGATACCAGCTCCCTGCACATTGCCCCGATCGCCCTGCCGAACTCCGCCGGGCGCCCCGGCCCGTCCCCCTTCCAGAAGGGCATCTTCCCCGGCTCGCCGGGGGCGGGGCTCACCAGCACCCGGTCGGTATCGATTTCCTCGATCCGCCACGACGACGCCCCCAGCAGGAAGACGTCGCCCTCGCGCGACTCGAAGACCATCTCCTCGTCCAATTCCCCCACGCGCACGGCGGGGTGCGAGCCGGCGAGAAAGACGCCGTAGAGCCCCCGGTCGGGGATGGTCCCGCCGCTGGTGACGGCGAGCATCCGCGCCCCCTTGCGCCCCTCGATGGTCCCGCCGATGCGATCCCAGGTGATGCGGGGCCGCAATTCGCGGAAGTGGTCCGAGGGGTAGCGGCCGGAAAGCATGTCGAGCACCCCCTCGAAGGCCGCCCGCGGCAGCTCGGCGAAGGGTGCCGCACCGCGCGTCAGCGCGAACAATTCGTCGGCCCCGATCGGCCCCGCGGCGGAAATCGCGACGATCTGCTGCGCGAGCACGTCGAGCGGGTTGCGCGGGTACGCAGTCGATTCGACATGCCCCTCCTGGATGTGCTCGGCGACCGCCGCGCACGCCACCAGGTCCATGCGGAACTTGGGGAAGATGACCCCTCTGGAGACCTCGCCGACCGAGTGCCCGGCCCGTCCGAAGCGCTGGATTCCGGAGGCGACGGAGGGCGGAGACTCGATCTGGATCACCAGGTCGATCGCCCCCATGTCGATGCCGAGCTCCAGCGTCGAAGTCGCCACCAGCGCCGGGAGCACTCCACGCTTCAAGCGGTCCTCGATCTCGGCCCGCGCCGCCGGGGCGATGGAGCCGTGGTGGGCCATCGCGAGCTCCTCCTCCGCCAGCTCGTTGAGGGCGGCGCAGAGCCGCTCCGCCAGGCGACGGGAGTTGACAAAGATCAGCGTCGAGCGGTGCTCCCGGATCAGCTCGACCAGCCGGGGGTGGATCGACGGCCAGATCGAGCGGCGGGCCGGTCCCGCCGCCGCGGGGCCGGACGGCTGCTCCTCCAGCTCCTCCCCCAGACGCGCCATGTCCTCGACCGGGACTTCGACCGTCACGTCGAATGCCTTGGGCCCGCGGGCGTCCACGATCTCGACGGGGCGGGGACGGGGGGCGCTCGCGCCGGCGTTCTCGAAGCCGCCGAGCAGCCGCGCGATCTCCTCCAGCGGGCGCTGCGTAGCCGACAGGCCGATGCGTTGCAGCGGCGCCTCCATCTCCCGGATCCGTTCCAGCCGCTCGAGGGTGAGCGCCAGGTGCGCCCCGCGCTTCGAGCCGGCGATGGCGTGGATCTCGTCGAGGATGATGGTTTCCACCCCCGTCAGCGTTTCGCGCGCCCGCGAGGTCAGCATCAGGTAGAGCGACTCGGGGGTGGTGATGAGGATGTCGGGGGGCGTCGCCACCAGCTCGCGGCGCTGCCGGGGCGGCGTGTCGCCGGTGCGCACGCCTACGCGGGGGAGACGGAATCCGGCGCCCTCGCGCTGCGCGACGGCGCGGACCCCGGCGATGGGCGCGCGCAGGTTGCGCTCGACGTCCACGCCGAGGGCTTTGAGCGGCGAAACGTAGACCACCCGCGTCGCGCCCGGGGCGTCCGCGGCGACGCCGAACATGATGCGGTCGATCGCCGCCAGGAACGCCGCGAGCGTCTTCCCCGAGCCGGTGGGCGCGAGCAGGAGCGTCGAGGCGCCGCGGGAGATCGGCGGCCAGCCGAGCGTTTGCGCCGCGGTCGGCGCCGGGAACGCAGCCCGGAACCAGGCGGCGACGGGTGCGGCGGCGAAGGCGAGCGGGTCGGCGGCTGCGAGGGTCGCCGCGGCGCCGCGGCTCATCGGGATCCCTCCGCGTGGAGCCGGCGGACGGTGTCCAGCGTGTCCGCCTGCTCCGGCGTCTTGTCCGGCCGGTACGCCTTGACTCGCGCAAAGCGGAGCGCCAGCCCGCCGGGGTAGCGGGGGCTCGCCTGCACTTCGTTGCAGGCGATCTCGACCACGAGTTCCGGGTGAACGTGGACGACGTGCCCCTCCCGGCCGGTTTCCAGCTCCAGCAGCCGCTCGGTCTGCCAGGCGAGCATCTCGTCGGTCATCCCCTTGAACGTCTTGCCGAGCATGGTCCAGCCGCCGCCCTGTGCATCCCGCGCCCCCAGGTGCAGGTTGCTGAGCCAGCCGCGGCGGCGGCCGCTCCCCCACTCGGCGGCGAGCACCACCAGGTCCAGCGTGTTGG
>JBPCJG010000068.1:0-3311 GCA_051005515.1 Longimicrobiaceae bacterium | reverse complement strand
ACGCACTGGTTCGTGAAGCGCTCGGCCGCGACTATGACGAATGGCTCGCCGACCTCGTCGCTCGGCTCCCTGATGCGCAGAAGTACGGTCCGCGCTTCCGAGCGCAGGACGGCACCGTGCGTTCCTTCAGCGGCTACATGGATACTGCTCAGGTGGCGGTGGTGGACGCGGCGGGAGGAAGCGTCGAGGTGCGTGCCGGGTCGTCGCTGCTGGTCATCGTCAACGGGGACCTGCGGATGAAGGCTAACTCCCGCTTCGACGGAATCGCGATCGTGGAAGGTGGCTTCCGCTTGGACGGTTCCGCGGTAGTGAACGGCGCCCTCATCTCCCTCGGCCGCGCGGGTGCCGCCGGAGTGCTCGGGGAGGAAGCTACCTCCGGTGGCAAAGCCACCGTGCAGTACGACCTCTGCGCCATCCAGCAGGCGAAGCAGGCTTACGACGCCAGCCTGGGCACGGGGACTACCTTCACCACGGGCGAAACCTTTGCCTGGTTCGAGGCGGTCCGCTGACCCCTCCGCGGTACGCAAAGTTTGCCGGAACGAGCAAACTTTGCCTGAAATCGTCGCGCGGCGATTTTCCTAAGTAGCTACCACGCCACAACTTGAGAGTCGGCACGCCCCTTTCTAAGGGGGTGGGCATGACGATTCCCACACGCAAGACCCGAGAGGGCGGATTCACGCTGATCGAGATGCTGACGGTGCTCGTGATCTTCGGCATCTCGGCCGCCATCGCCGCGCCCTCCCTGAGCGGCTTCATTTCCGGCAACAAGGTGGACCGCGCCCGCGACCAGGTCATCGGCGATCTGGCGTATTCCCGCATGCTCGCCATCCGCTCGGCGGCCACCGTCAACGTTTGTCTGGTGAACCAGACCACCTATCTGATCAAGCGCGGGGCGAGCTCCGTCGATTGCAGCGGTGGGACGACGGTGCGCACCATTCGGCTCGGGGAAGACTTCCCGGGAGTCCGCATCGACGAGACGCCGCCGCTCGTGATCACCTTCAATTCGCGCGGACTCGCCTCCGTTCCCCCCGACCAGATCGACATCGTGGGACCGGGAGGTAAGAGCCAGGCGTTCACCATGTCCGCCATCGGTACGGTGTTCAGGAAATGAGGGCATTCACCAACAGGCCCCAGACGAATCGCGGCGGCGAGGGCGGCTTCACGCTGATCGAAGTCCTCTTCGCGATGATCATCCTGTCGATCGGGCTGCTCGGACTGGAAGCGCTCGGGATCGGTGCGGCGCGTTCGGTGGCGCGTGCGAACGTGCAGAGCGAGTTCGCCATGGAGGCGTCCCGGGATCTCGAAACCGCGCTCCAGGCGATCCGCAGCGGCACCGTTCCTCAGCAGCGCTGCGCGGTGCTCGCCCCCCGCGGCGACACGCTGCAGCGGACGGTCGATCTCTCGGTCGCGAACCGGCCGCGGGTGACCGTCTCGATCCGTCCTGCGTCGAACCGGAGCCCGCGGCCGGCGGTGTTCACCGTCGAGGGCTTCGCCTTCGTCCCGGCTGGCATGGCCGGGCCCGCCGGAGGTGCTACCTGTGCGTAACCGCGCCGGGTTCACGCTCGTCGAGCTGCTGGTCGCGCTGGTGATCAGCGGGCTCCTCGCCGGCGTGATCTTCCAGATGCTCATGGGGCAGAGCCGCTTCGTGGGCGTGCAGAGCGCCCGGCAGGAGGTGCAGCAGAACTCTCGCGGCGCGCTGGAGCTGATCGCCAGCGAGCTGCGCAACGTTCCCGCGGGCGCGGCCGGTGGTGTTCAGGCGGCCGACCACAACAGCGTGACGGTGCGCGTGCCGCGGATCTGGGGAATGATCTGCGACGTTCCCAACGGCACCTTCGTCGATGTCGCCTTTCCGGCCGGCCTGGGAGTCGCTTTCGATGGTGACGCCGCGGCCGGCAGGCCGTGGCCGGCTCTGGTGGCGCGGATCGGGCCCACCGCCTGGAGCACGCCGAAAGCGATTTCTTCGGTGGGCGCCGCCGCTTCGACCTGTGCGTCCGCTGCCCTGGAACCCGGAGTGGAGAGGCGCAGCTTCTCCGTCGGCTCCACCGCTGGACTGGCGGCCGGCCAGCGCGTCTATCTGTACGACCCCGTCGCGTATCGCACGGCGACGCTCGCCGACCCGCCGGGGCTCTGGATCCAGCGGCTCGTCGGCACCAATCCCGCCGACTATCGCACCCTGGCCGGACCCATCGTCCCCGGCGCCCCGGCGACGGTGCACGGTCTCCGCTTCAAGTACTACAACGCAGCCGGCGCTCCCATCGCGGTTCCGTCAGGTGGCCTGTCCGGCGCCGCTCTGACGAACGTTGCCCGCGTGGCGGTGGCGGTCCACACCCGCAGTGACCAGGCGGGCGTCTCGGTTCCGCAGGACGAAGCCGACAGCACAGCCGTATTCCTCCGCAACTGATCCCGAACCTCCCCATGACTCACCCTCCACGCGGGACCCCACGGATGGCCGACCAGGGCGGCATCGCGCTGCCTCTGGCCCTGCTCGGACTGGTGGCGGTGTCGCTGCTGGTGACGGCGGTGCTGGTATCCTCCTCCACGGAAGTGGCGATCAGCAGCGCGCAGCAGGACGCGACCCGTGACTTCTACCGGGTGGAGAGCGCCATCGAGGGGTATGTGGCGCAGAACGCCTCCGCGTTCAACCCTGTAGCCAGCGTGGACTTCACGGGCGCCGGCTCCGGGCCGGTGAGGCTGGGGGTTTCGCAGCTCGCCCGTACGGTGACGCAGACGACGAACTCCACCACCATCCGCCGGACCTTTTCGATCCGCGGCCAGCCGCTCAGCGGCGGACAGCCGCAGGGAAGGATGCTCGTGGCGATGGTGGACGACGAGGTCACGATCCCGACGTTCACCACCAACATCGAGGGAGCCGCGACCATCACTTCCAAGGAGGTGAGGATCGGCGGCAGCTCGTTCGTCAGCGGGAAGACCGACACGCGCCTCTGCGCCGGTGACCCCGCCAAGGCGGATACGGTGGCGGCCGTGACGCTGGCCAAGGACAGCCAGAACGTCGACATCAAAGCGAAGAACATCGACGGCGGCCTGGACGAGGTGAAAAAGGATACCCTGCGGTCGCGGGCCGAGCTCGCCGCCTACGTGCTGAACGGCCTGACCCCATACGAGATGGCCGAATTCGCGACCATCAAGTTCAAGAGCGTGGATGGCAACCCGGCCTGGCCGTCCGGCGCGAAGCCGAACTCCTCTTTCTCCCGCTCCAACAAGCTGAACTGGGGGTGCCCGCTGAAGCTGTACCAGGTATTCGATCCGGGCGGGGCATGCGAGGCAGATGGAGATGAGACGTACACTCCAGT
>JBPCJG010000067.1:0-17786 GCA_051005515.1 Longimicrobiaceae bacterium | reverse complement strand
GCCACGCCGCTACTCCGTGATTTCGGTAACGACGCCGGCGCCGACGGTGCGGCCGCCCTCGCGGATCGCGAAGCGCAGCTCCTTTTCCATCGCGATCGGCGTGATCAGCTCCACTTCCATCTGCACGTTGTCGCCCGGCATCACCATCTCCACGCCTTCGGGCAGGTCGGCGGTGCCGGTCACGTCGGTCGTGCGAAAGTAGAACTGCGGTCGGTACCCGTCGAAGAACGGGGTGTGGCGCCCGCCTTCTTCCTTGGTCAGCACGTACACTTCGGCCTTGAACTTGGTGTGCGGGGTGATGCTCTTGGGCTTGGCCAGTACCATCCCGCGCTCGACTTCTTCTTTGCCGACGCCGCGCAGCAGCAGCCCTACGTTGTCGCCGGCTTCGCCCTGGTCCAGCAGCTTCCTGAACATCTCGACGCCGGTGATCGTGGTGCTCTTGTCGGAGTTCATCCCGATGATCTCGACGGTGTCGCCGACTTTGATGATGCCGCGCTCGATCCGCCCGGTCGCGACGGTGCCGCGCCCGGTGATCGAGAAGACGTCTTCGACGGGCATCAGGAACGGCTTGTCGACTTCGCGCTCGGGCTGCGGGATGTGCTTGTCGACGGCGTCCATCAGTTCGGTGATCTGCTTGCCCCACTCGCTTTCGGGGTCGCCACTCTCCAGCGCTTTCAACGCGCTGCCCTTGACGATCGGGATGTCGTCGCCAGGAAATTCGTACTCGCTCAGCAGCTCCCTCACTTCGAGCTCCACCAGCTCGAGCAATTCGGGGTCGTCTACCATGTCTACTTTGTTCAGGAAGACCACGATGTGCGGGACGTTGACCTGCCGCGCCAGCAGGGTGTGCTCGCGGGTCTGCGGCATCGGCCCGTCGGCGGCGCTCACCACCAGGATCGCGCCGTCCATCTGCGCGGCGCCGGTGATCATGTTCTTGACGTAGTCGGCGTGCCCGGGGCAGTCGACGTGTGCGTAGTGCCGCTCGGGCGTCTCGTACTCGACGTGCGCGGTCGCGATCGTGATCCCGCGCGCCCGCTCTTCGGGCGCTTTGTCGATGTTGTCGAAACTCACGAACTCCGCCAGCCCCTTCGCCGCCTGGATCTCCGTGATCGCCGCCGTCAACGTCGTCTTCCCGTGGTCCACGTGACCGATCGTTCCTACGTTCACGTGCGGCTTCGTCCGCTCAAACTTGGCCTTCCCCATTAGTTGCTCTCTCTCTCGTTGTTGGAATCCGCCTGCACCGTAGCCGTGACCCGCCGGGTCATCCCGCGATAGCGCCGCACCTCAGCCCCGGACCTTGGCGATGATCTCCTCCGCCTTGGACTTCGGGACCTCTTCGTAGTGCGCGAACTGCATCGAGTAGACGGCCCTCCCCTGGCTCATGGAGCGCAGCGTGGTCGAATACCCGAACATCTCCGACAGCGGCACGGTGGCCGTGATGACCTGCGAGTCTCCCCGCTGGTTCATCCCGCCGATCTTGCCGCGGCGTGCCGAGAGGTCGCCGATGACGTCACCCATGTAGTCGCCGGGCGTCACCACCTCGACGTCCATCATCGGCTCCAGAAGCACGGGGTTCGCACGCCGCGCGCCCTCCTTGAACGCCATCGACCCCGCGATCTTGAACGCCATCTCGGAGGAATCGACATCGTGATACGAGCCGAACACCAGCTGCACCTTCACGTCGACCATCGGGTAACCGGCCAGTACCCCGGTTTCCATCGCCTCCCGCATTCCCTGTTCGGACGGCTTGATGTATTCCCGGGGGATGACGCCGCCGACGATCTTGTCTTCGAAGACGAAACCCTGCCCCGGTTCGGCCGGCTCGATGTTGATGACGACGTGCCCGTACTGGCCGCGCCCGCCGGTCTGCCGCACGAACTTGCCCTCGACGCCCTGGACCGCTTTGCGGATGGTTTCGCGGTACGCCACCTGCGGCCGCCCCACGTTCGCGTCGACCTTGAACTCCCGCAGCATGCGGTCGACGATGATTTCGAGGTGGAGCTCTCCCATCCCGGAGATGATCGTCTGGCCGGTTTCCTGATCGGTGTGAACGCGGAAGGTGGGGTCCTCATCTGAGAGCTTGGATAGAGCCTCGCTCATCTTCTCCTGGTCCACCTTGGTCTTCGGCTCGATCGCTACCGAGATGACCGGTTCCGGGAAAGTCATGGACTCCAGGATCACCGGCCGATCCGGGTCGGCGAGAGTGTCCCCCGTACCGGTGTCCTTCAGGCCGATGGCGGCGGCGATATCGCCGGCGTACACCTCGTCCCGCTCCTCCCGCTTGTTCGCGTGCATCTGCAGGATACGGCCGATCCGCTCCCGCTTCCCCTTCGCCGTATTGGAGACGTACGAACCGGAAGACAGCACTCCCGAATAGACGCGGAAAAACGTCAGCTTTCCGACGAATGGGTCGTTGGCGATCTTGAACGCGAGCGCCGAGAACGGTTCGTCGTCCGAAGCCGGGCGTTCGAGCACCTCTTCTTGGTCGTCCGGGTCGTGGCCCTGGACGGCCGGAATGTCGACCGGGGACGGCAGATAGTCGATCACCCCGTCCAGAAGCTGCTGTACGCCCTTGTTCTTGAAGGCGGAGCCGCAGAGGACCGGCGTCATCGCGTTGGCGATGGTCGCGGCACGAATGGCGTGCCGCAACTCCTCGTCGGAGATGTCTTCGCCTTCCAAATAGCGCTCCATCAGGTGATCGTCGTGCTCCACCGCCGCTTCGACCAGCTCCGTCCGTAGCTCGTCCACCCGCTCCGCGAGTTCCGCACGGATCGGCTGTTCCGTCCAGTTCGCGCCGAGTGTGCTGTCGTCGTAGATGAGCTCCACCTTGCGCAGAATGTCGACCACTCCGGCGAAGCTCTCTCCCTCTCCGATCGGGAGCTGGATGGGGCGGGGGTTCGCACCCAGCCGCTCGCGGATCATCTCGACCGCGCGCTCGAAGTCGGTGCCGACGCGGTCCATCTTGTTGATGAAGCAGATGCGCGGCACGCCGTACTTGTCGGCCTGCCGCCAGACCGTCTCCGACTGCGGCTCGACACCCGAGACCGCGTCGAACACCGCGACGGCGCCGTCGAGCACCCGCAGGCTGCGCTCGACCTCCACGGTGAAGTCGACGTGCCCGGGGGTATCGATGATGTTGATCCGGAACATCTCCCCCAGGCGCTCCCACTCGCAGGTGGTCGCCGCCGAGGTGATGGTGATCCCCCGCTCCTGCTCCTGCTCCATCCAGTCCATCGTGGCGGCGCCTTCATGAACCTCGCCCATCTTGTGAGTGCGTCCCGTATAGTACAGGATGCGCTCGGTGGTCGTGGTCTTCCCGGCATCGATGTGCGCCATGATGCCGATGTTGCGCAGCTTGGGAAGCGGTGTCTTGCGGGGCATATTCCTTCAGTCCGAACGCTTGCTGTTCTACCAGCGATAGTGGGCGAACGCCTTGTTCGCTTCGGCCATGCGATGGGTGTCGTCCTTGCGCTTGATCGTCGCGCCTTCGTTGCGGCTCGCGGCGAGCAGCTCTGCGGCGAGCCGGTCGGCCATGGTCTTCTCGCCTCGGCCGCGGGCGAAGCCGACCAGCCAACGCATGGCCAGAGCGGTGCGGCGTTCCGGCCGCACTTCGACGGGGACCTGATAGGTGGCACCGCCGACCCGGCGGGACTTCACCTCGAGCACCGGCTTGGAGTTGGTGACGGCCTGCATGAAGACCGTGTCGCCCGGCTGCCCGCTGCGCTCCTCGATCGACTGCATGGCGTCGTAGAAGATTCCCTCCGCGAGGGACTTCTTCCCATCCTTCATCAGTAGGTTGACGAACTTGGTCACGGACTCCGACCCGAAGACGGGATCGGGGGTAGTCGGGCGCTTGACCGCGCGATTTCTACGACTCATGAGCTATTTCCCCTTGCCGCCGGTCTTGGGCTTCTTCGCGCCGTACTTCGAACGACCCTGCCTGCGATCCGAAACTCCCGACGCATCCAGCGTCCCCCGGATGATGTGATAGCGCACACCCGGTAGATCCTTTACGCGTCCGCCGCGGATCAGCACGATCGAGTGCTCCTGCAGGTTGTGCCCCTCCCCCGGAATGTAGGCGGTGACTTCGAAGCCGTTGGTGAGCCTCACGCGCGCCACTTTGCGAAGTGCCGAGTTCGGCTTCTTCGGGGTCGTGGTATAAACACGCGTGCAGACGCCGCGCTTCTGCGGATTACTCCGCATCGCCGGCGATTTGCTCTTCTTCTCGACCGTTTTGCGTCCTTTGCGGACGAGCTGATTGATGGTCGGCATGCGTCGGGTGAAAAAAAGTATGGGATCCTGAAAAAACAGAGGCGGGGACGCGGGGTCCCCGCCGCCGCCAGCCAGCGGCGGACAGACCGAGAAACGTAGGGGAAAGCGCTGGCCCTGTCAAGCCGACGGGCCCGGGCAGTGGCCGGGAACGCGGAAGCGGCTCCGAACCCTCCGGAGCCGCTTCCGCCGAACGGACGCCGACCCGCGATCGCTACCCTTCCCCGACCTCCGCAAAGGCGCCGAGTTCGCGAGCTTCCAGTGCGGTGCCGAGATCCGCTTCCGCATCGGCGTCGGAGGTGAACTCCACCTCGTCGTAGCGGAAGATGCCCGTTCCCGCCGGGATCAGGTGACCGATGATGATGTTTTCCTTGAGCCCGTTCAGGTCGTCACGCGCACCGCGGATCGCGGCGTCGGTCAGCACGCGCGTCGTTTCCTGGAACGACGCGGCACTGATGAACGACTGCGTCGTCAACGACGCCTTCGTGATCCCGAGCAGGAGCGGCTCCGAGCGGGCGGCCTCGTTGCCCTTGTCCGTCACCGCCTGGTTGCCCACCTGGAAGGTGGCGCGATCGACGACTTCGCCTTCCAGGAAGTTGGTGGCTCCCGGATCGACCACCCGAACCTTCTGCAGCATCTGCCGGACGATCACGCCGATGTGTTTGTCGTTGATCTTCACCCCCTGCAGCCGGTACACCTCCTGGACCTCGTTCAGCAGGTACTCCTGTACCGCCCGCGGGCCCTTGATCTTGAGAATGTCGTGCGGGTTGACCGGACCCTCGGAGAGCCGATCACCGGCGCGGACGAAGTCGCCCTCGTGCACCCGCAGGTGCTTGCCGACGGGCACATCGTAGGTGCGTTCGTCACCGGCCTCCGGCAGGATGACGACCTCCCGCTTGCCGCGCTTGATGTCCCCGAAACGCACGGTGCCGTCGACCTCGGTGATGACCGCGGGATCCTTGGGCTTGCGCGCCTCGAAGAGCTCGGCGATGCGCGGCAAGCCGCCGGTGATGTCGCGCGTCTTGTACGCTTCCCGCGCGATCTTGGCCAGCGTCGTTCCCGGCTCGATCTCCTCCCCCGCCTTGACCGTGAGCTGTGCGCCGACGGGGATGATGAATTCCCGGAGCTTTTCGCCGTCGGGGCCGTGGATCTCGAGCATGGGGTGCAACTTCTTGCTGCGGTCCTCGATCACTACCATCTGGCGACGCCCGGTGGATTCGTCCAGCTCCTCCCGCACCGTCTCTTCTTCAATGATGTCGAGGAAGCGCACGGTCCCTCCGAAGTCCGCCACGATGGGCTCGGAATACGGGTCCCACGAGAAGAGCAGATCACCCGGCGCCTGGGCGGACGGCCCCTTTACTTCCTGCCCTTCTTCGACGGCCAGCGTCGCACCGTAGGGAACCGACAGCCGTGAACGAACGTTGCCGTCGGGCGTGAGCATCAGGATCTCTCCCTCCCGGGAACTGACGATGCGCTCGTCGTCCGGCGTTCTGACCGTCGTGATGCGCTCGAAGCTCGCCTTGCCCGCCACCTTGCTCCGCCGTTGCGTCTGGGCGGCGATGCGCGCGGCGGTTCCGCCGATGTGGAAGGTCCGCAGCGTGAGCTGGGTGCCGGGTTCCCCGATGGACTGGGCGGCCAGGATCCCTACCGCCTCGCCGACGTCGACCGTTTCCATGGTCGCGAGGTTGCGCCCGTAGCACATCCGGCAGAGGCCGCGAGGCACTTCGCACGTCAGCACGCTGCGAACCGGCACGGACTGGATGCCCGCGTCCTCGATCGCGTCCGCGGTATCGTCGTCGATCAGTTCTCCCGCGGCCACGATCAGCTCGTTGTCGATCGGATCGTGAACGTCGTCGAGCGCCACCAGACCCTCGATGCGGTCACGTAGCGGCTCGACGATGTCGTCTCCCTCCTTGAGCGCCGACATCTCCAGTCCGAGCACGGTACCACAATCGTCCTCGGTGATCGTCACGTCCTGGGCGACATCCACCAGCCGGCGCGTCAGATACCCCGCGTCTGCCGTCTTCAGAGCGGTGTCGGCGAGCCCCTTGCGCGCTCCGTGCGTCGAGATGAAGTACTCGAGCACGGTGAGGCCTTCGCGGAAGTTCGACTTGATCGGGCTCTCGATGATCTCGCCGATCCCGCCGGTGAGCTTCTTCTGCGGCTTGGCCATCAGGCCGCGCATACCCGCCAGCTGACGCATCTGGTCACGGGAGCCGCGCGCGCCGGAGTTCATCATCATGTAGACGGGATTGAAGCCGCCTCGATCGAGCGCGAGACGATCCACCATCGCGTCGGCGACGTCGTTGTTGGCGTGGGTCCAGGTGTCGATCACCTTGTTGTACCGCTCGCCGTTGGAGATCACGCCATTGTTGTACGCGCGGGTGAAGCGCGTCACGTCGTCCTCCGCCTCACGCAGGATGGTTTCCTTTTCGGCCGGAATCTGCATGTCCTCGATCCCTACCGAGACTCCGCCGAGCGTGGAGTAGCGGAAACCGAAGTCCTTGAGCCCATCCAGGAAGACCGTTGTGCGCGCCAGCCCTACGGTCCGATAGGCGCTGAAGATGATGTCCCCCAGCTCCTTCTTCCCCATGGTCTGGTTCCAGAAGCCGAGCTCGGCGGGGACCACGGAGTTGAAGATCGTGCGCCCCACCGTCGTCCGGATCCAGCGCGCCTGCCGCTCTTCACCCGCTTCGGTCAGACCCATCCCTGTGGGATCCATCCAGAAGTAAGCGGGTGCGTGCAGGGTTATCTGACCCAGCGCTACCGCCATCTCCACCTCGCCCACCGAACCGAAACGCCGCAGCAGGCGCGACGCGTCCCGCTTCTTCGCCGGCTTCGCGGATTCCTGCTCATCGGCGGCAAAGGCCTCTTCGAAACCTTCCAGTTCCTTGGTGAGCCAGTAGCAGCCGATCACGATGTCCTGCGACGGCGCCGCGATGGGGCGCCCGTTGGACGGCAGCAGGATGTTGTTCGACGACAGCATCAGCACGCGGGCTTCCAGCTGTGCCTCGAACGAGAGCGGCACGTGCACCGCCATCTGGTCGCCGTCGAAGTCGGCGTTGAAAGCGGCGCACACGAGCGGGTGGATGCGGATCGCCTTGCCCTCGACGAGTACGGGCTCGAATGCCTGAATGCCGAGCCGGTGCAACGTCGGGGCCCGGTTGAGCAGCACCGGGTGGTCGCGGATGATGTCCTCGAGCACCTCGTAGACACGCGGGTCGTCGCGCTCGACGATCTTCTTGGCGCGCTTCACGGTCTCCGCCTCTCCCCGCTTCTCCAGCTCGTGGATGATGAAGGGCTTGAACAGCTCCACGGCCATCGCCTTCGGCAGTCCACACTGGTGCAGCTTCAGCTCCGGACCTACTACGATCACCGACCGCCCGGAATAATCCACGCGCTTGCCGAGCAGGTTCTGGCGGAAGCGACCCTGCTTGCCCTTGAGCATGTCCGATAGCGACTTGAGCGGGCGCTTGCCCCGACCGCGAATCGCTTTGGAGCGACGGCCGTTGTCGAAGAGCGCGTCCACCGCTTCCTGCAGCATGCGCTTTTCGTTGCGCAGGATCACCTCCGGCGCCCGCATCTCCATCAGCTTGCGCAGCCGGTTGTTGCGGTTGATGACGCGCCGGTACAGATCGTTCAAGTCGCTGGTCGCGAAGCGACCGCCGTCCAGCGGCACCAGTGGCCGCAGGTCCGGCGGAATCACCGGCACGACGTCCATGATCATCCATTCCGGCTTGTTGCGGTCCGACGGTACCCTACCCGAAGCGCGGATCGCGTCGATTACCTTGAGGCGCTTCAGCACCTGCTTCTTGCGGTGCTGACTCGTCTCGTTGGCTACCTGGTCGCGCAGCGTCTCCGCCAAGCTGTCGACATCCAGCTTGCCGAGCAGCGTACGTACTCCCTCGGCACCGATCTCTGCCCGGAAGTCGTCGTCGCCCTCCTCCCGCGCCTTGGCCCGAAGCTGCAGGTACTCCTCTTCCTCCAGCAGCTGGGCGAGCTCCACATCCTGCGCCCCGGGATCGGTGACGGCGTAGCCTGCATAGTAGATCACCTTCTCGAGGTCACGCAGGGTCATCCCCAGCAGGTACCCCATCTGCGAAGGGAGCGTCTTGAACATCCAGATGTGCGCGACCGGCACGGCGAGCTCGATATGACCCATGCGCTCGCGACGCACCTTGGACAACGTCACTTCGACGCCGCACTTGTCGCAGATGTGACCACGGAAGCGGATCCGCTTGAACTTGCCGCAGTGGCACTCCCAGTCCTTGACCGGCCCGAAGATGCGTTCGCAGAAGAGCCCGTCGCGCTCCGGCTTGAAGGAGCGGTAGTTGATGGTTTCGGGTTTGACCACTTCTCCGAAACTCCACGACCGGATCTCTTCCGGAGAAGCGAGCTTGACCTGGATGAAGTTGAAGTCCTGCGACCGGCCCTCGCGACCGCGCGGAAAATCGATCATATGGTGTGCCCCCGTTTAGCGGATGACCGGGCCCGACCCCGTGCGGGGGCGGAGCCCGAGGTATTGCAAATCGAATCAGAGCGCCGCATCACGTCAGTTGCCGAGCGTCACGCTGATGCCGAGCGCCTGGAGCTCCTTGACCAGAACGTTGAAGCTTTCCGGAAGCCCCGGCTCGGGAAGGTTCTCACCCTTGACGATCGCCTCGTACACCCGGGAGCGTCCGTTCACGTCGTCTGATTTGACGGTGAGGATCTCCTGGAGGGTATGCGCCGCTCCATACGCTTCGAGGGCCCAGACCTCCATCTCACCGAAGCGCTGGCCGCCGAACTGCGCCTTGCCGGCCAGCGGCTGCTGCGTGACCAGCGAGTACGGGCCGATGCTGCGCGCGTGGATCTTGTCGTCCACCAGGTGCGAGAGCTTCAGCATGTAGATCGCCCCCACGGTGACCGGCGAGTTGAACTCCTCGCCGCTGCGCCCGTCGCGGAGACGCACCTTGCCTCCGGGGGTGAGCCCGGCGCGCCGCATCTGCTCCTCCAGGGCCGCATTCAGCCCGGCGCGTCCCTGCGACTTTTCCAGCTCCGCCGTCGCTGGGAAGGCGGCGGCGAACTCCTCGTTCGAACGGCTCGCAACCTCCCGAGCCGCCGCGACCAGATAGGCGGCGAGCCCGTCCAGCTTCGCGACCACCTCGGCGGGCGCATCGGGCGAACCGAGCAGACGATCGAAGGAGTGGCCGATCCCCTCGACCGGGTGCGGCTCGGCTTCCGTGCCGAGCGTCGATGCCTGGACGGAGGCAACCAGCGCGCGTATGTCCTCCACGCCGAATTCCGGCGCTTCGACCGAAGTGCCGAGCGCCGCGCCCGCCCAGCGGGCGCCCGCGAGCCGGAGCAGGACTCCGATCTCGTCCTCGGACGCTCCCTGGAAGACCGGCGTCTTGGCGTCGAATCCGAGCACCCTCGCGGCCCACCCGAGGTGGGTCTCCAGGATCTGTCCGACGTTCATCCGGCTCGGAACTCCCAACGGGTTCAGGCAGACGTCCACCGGCGTCCCGTCCGGAAGGAAGGGCATGTCCTCTTCCGGGACGATGCGTGCGATGATTCCCTTGTTGCCATGGCGGCCGGCCATCTTGTCGCCCACTGAGATCTTGCGCTTTTCGGCGAGATGGACCTTGACGAGCTGGACGACGCCCGGCGGCAGTTCGTCGGGCTGGAAGACCTTGTCGATCTGATCTTCGGTCCGCTGGCGAACCCTTTCTATCCGTCGCTTCGCCTCATCGATCACCCGGCGCAGCTGCTCGTTGGTCGAGTTGTCCTTGACCTTGAGGGTCGTCAGGTCGACCTCGGCGAAATCCAGACCATCCGCCACCTCGTCCGTAAGCTCCGTCCCATCGCTCAGGAACGGCTCGACGGTACCCCGCTTGAGGAAGAGCGACGCCTGCCTGCCGCGGATCAACTCCCGGACTTCCTCGTTCCGCGCTTCGGAGATGCGCAGGATCTCGGCGCGCTCGAAGGCGCGCAGCTCACCGATCCGCTCGCCGTGCTCCTTTTCGAGCAGCGGGTCGTCGATACGACGCGAAAAGATCTTGACGTCGATCACCGTCCCCTCGACCCCCGGGGGGACCTTGAGGGACGAGTCCTTTACGTCCTTCGCCTTTTCGCCGAAGATGGCGGTGAGCAGTTTTTCCTCCGGCGAAAGCTCCGTCTCACCCTTGGGAGTGATCTTGCCGACCAGGATGTCGCCCGCGGCGACTCGCGCACCCACGCGGACGATCCCGCGTTCGTCGAGGTCGGCAATGGTATCCTCGGCGACGTTGGGGATCTCGCGGGTGATCTCCTCCATACCCCGCTTGGTGTCGCGGACCTGCAGCTCGAGCTCCTGGATGTGGATCGAAGTGTAGACGTCGTCCTTGACCAGCCGCTCCGAAAGCACGATGGCGTCCTCGAAGTTGTGGCCGTACCAGGGCATGAACGCGACCAGCAGATTGCGGCCGAGCGCGAGCTCTCCGCGATCGGTGGACGCTCCGTCCGCCAGCACCTCTCCCTTCTCGACCTGCTGGCCCCCACGGACCAGCGGACGCTGGTTGATCGCCGTGTCCTGGTTGGTGCGCCAGTACTTCTTCATCCGGTAGCGATCGAACTGGGCGAGCCGACGCAGCGGCTCCGCGGAAGCAGGCGTGTCGGAGCTCCCCGCGTCAACCACGATGTGGTCGGCGGTCACTTCCTGCACGACTCCCGCCCGCCGGGCGATCACCACCGATCCGGAATCGCGGGCGGCCACCGATTCCAGCCCCGTCCCGACGAGTGGCGCTTCCGGGAAGAGGAGAGGCACGGCCTGCCGCTGCATGTTGGACCCCATCAGGGCCCGATTCGCGTCGTCGTGCTCCAGGAACGGGATCAACGCCGCCGCCGCCGAAACCAGCTGGTCCGGCGCCACATCCATGTAGTCGATCTCGTCCGCCCTCAGCAGCGGGAAGTCGCCGCGTTCCCGGCAGAGGATGAACTCGTTCTCGAAGGTATTGTCCGGCGAGAGCGGCGCGTTGGCCTGCGCGATCCGCGCCGACTCCTCCTCGTTGGCCGATAACCAGGCGGTGATACGGGTCACCACCGGCGTCACGTGCGTAGCCTGCACGTCTGCCTCGAAGCTGAGACGCCCGACGTCCGACTCGGTCGGAAGGGCCGGGACGCCGCGGGCGTAGTCGAGCGTCACCCGCTCCGGCAGCTCGCCGGGTTCGTCGCTCTCGCCCAGCCCCTCCATCTGCAGCTCGTGGACGCGCTCGGCGACTTCCTCGGTGAGTACCGTTCCGGGTATGGCGATCACGGCGGCGTTGCTCGGCTTGAACAGCGTCACGCCCAGCGACAGCGGGTTGCGGATGGCCTCCGGGGCGACGCCCCGGATCGCGGCCCCAGCCCGGCGCGAAACCACCCGCACCAGGTTGACGGACTGCGACGCGAGTCGGTCGGCGAGCTCCTCCGTGATGCGCTCGCCGCGGCGGGCTAGTAGCGGAAGGGCCACGACCTCGGCGTCCCATTCGGGCTGGAGGATCTCTCCTGCGATCATACGGTCGAAGATCACGCTCCAGTCCCGCACGTCTTCCGCCAGCTCGGCTCCCACGATCATCTCCCGGAAGAGCTCGCGACCCCGCTCCGCGTCGATCTCCTCGCCCTTTTTGGCGTACGTTTTCGCGCGCTCGCCGATCACCAGACGGAGCGGCTCCTGCAGCCGCGCCGTGGCCGGATAGCGGAGCACCGTCCGCACCACCTTGCGGTACGGGGTTTCGATGAAGCCGAGGTCGTTGATCCGCGAGTAGGTAGTGAGCGAATTGATCAGCCCGATGTTCGGACCCTCGGGCGTTTCGATCGGGCACATCCGCCCGTAGTGGGAATAGTGAACGTCGCGGACCTCAAAGCCCGCCCGCTCGCGCGTCAGTCCTCCCGGCCCCAGCGCGGAAAGGCGACGCTTGTGCGTCAGTTCGGCCAGCGGATTGGTCTGGTCCATGAACTGGGAGAGCTGACTCGAGCCAAAGAACTGCTGGATCACGGCGGACACCGTGCGAGCGTTCACCAGATCGTCGATGTTGATCTTTTCGGGGTCAGAAACGATCGACATCCGCTCGCGGACCAACCGCGCCATGCGCGAAAGGCCCACCGAGAACTGGTTGGCGATCAGTTCGCCGACAGAACGCACGCGCCGGTTGCCGAGATGGTCGATGTCGTCCGTGTAGCCGCGCCCCTCGTGCAGCTCGATCAACTGGCGAAGGATCGCCAGGACATCCTGGGCGGTGAGCGCAGTCATCCCCGCCGGCGGCGGGGCGAACTCGAGAGCTCCGAAATCCGGAGCCAAGCGCTGGTTGATCTTGTAGCGGCCGACCCGGCCCAGATCGTAGCGCTTGTTCAGCGTCTCCTCGGTGTACTCCCGGTAGTCGGAGCGCGCCGCGCCTTCCCGGGTAAAGACCGGAGCTCCGGCGACCACGAGAGAGCCACGCGGCTGGAAGAGCTGCCGCCAGACGAAGGCATAGACCTGCAGCACGCGGGACACCTCATAGACGAGTACCCGCGGGTCGCGAGCCGCCTTTTCCGTCTTTTCCTCACGGAAGTTTTCCCAGACGTAGCGGACCCCCCGTTCCTGCGCGAATCGCAGCATCCGCTCTTCCGGCGGGCGCTGCCCGTCGCGTCCCGCATCGGCGGCGCTGTCCTCCTGGGCGTCCCAGAGCGCCAGGAAGTCGGAAACGTGGGCGACCTTGCCTCCCGCTTCGTCCAGCTCGTCGCGCGTCCACACTTCGGGAGACGGCGCCGTCCCCGGCCGCACGAGGTTGTGGATCGCGAAGAGCGCGTCGAGGGTTCCGCGCGTTGGATCCTTGCCGAGGGTCGCCCGCAGCGTGGTTCCGCCGTGAGCCGTCGAACGGAAGAGGGCCACCTGCTCGAATCCGGCGCGCTGCAGGCGTCCGAGCAGGTCCGGCGTCAGCTCGTCGCCCGCCCGCGCCAGCAGATCGCCGGGAGAAAACGGCAGCGCGCCCACGCCCGCCTTGCGCAGCGTGGCGTAGCCGTCTTCCGTCAACCTGCCGCCGCGTTCCAGCACCTCGCCGGTGTCGGCGAGCACCACGTCGCGGAAGAGCACGGCGCCGTCTCCCTCCAGCGCATCGGGCTCGGGAATGTCCTCTGCCAGAAAGCCGTGGAACACCTCGCCCCTGCGGCCTTCCTTCGCGCCCTCCTTCTCCAGCTCGGCGAGTTCGAAGGTGTTCCTAGCGAAGAGCAGCGCGAGAATGTCCGCGTCCCGACTGTACCCCACCGCCCGCAAGAGCGCGGTGGCGGGAAACTTCTTCTTCTTGTCGATGTGGACCGAGATGACATCGTGGATGTCGATCGTAAATTCGACCCACGAGCCGCGGAACGGAATGATCCGCGCGCTGAACAGCTTGGAGCCGTTCGGATGGATGTTCTCCTCGAACACGACCCCCGGCGAACGGTGCAGCTGCGAAACGATCACCCGCTCCGCGCCGTTGATGATGAAGGTCCCCAATGGCGTCAGGATCGGTAGGTCGCCGAGGTACACCTCCTTTTCGATGATGTCGCGCGGCCGACGTTCGTCCCCGTCCTCCCAGACCACGAGCTGAAGAGTGGCCTTCAGCGGAGCGGCGTACGTCATATCGCGCTCCATGCACTCCTCCATGTCGTACTTCGGCTCTCCCAGCGTATAGCGGATGAAGCGGAGCTCGAAGTTCCGGTTCACGTCCTCGATCGGGAAGATCTCGTTGAACACGCGTTCCAACCCCACATCTTCCCGTTCGCGGGCCGCGGCGTCGGTTTGCAACAAGGTTTCAAACGCCCGCAACTGCACGTCCAGGAGGTTGGGCAGCTCCATTCCCGGCGTGAGCTTCGCGAACGAAACTATTGATTTATCCTGAGTAGCCAATGCGATCTTCCTCCAAAACGGCGAAATGACGAGACAGCGCGAACGCCCCCGCCGAGAATCCCGGCGGGGTGCGCTGCCCGAGTGTGTTGTATGCGGCCGCTAGGCCCATGTACCATCCAGCGCGAGAAACCGACCTGGAGAGCGCCGTCGCGGGTAGCTCCGCGCGTGGCCGGCGCCCTCCACAGAGGCGCGGCCTACTTCAGCTCGACGGTCGCGCCCTGCTCCTCCAGCTTGCTTTTGATCTGCTCGGCCTCTTCCTTGGAGACGCCCTCCTTGACGGGCTTGGGAGCGCCGTCCACGAGGTCCTTGGCGTCCTTGAGGCCCAGGCTGGTGACTTCACGGACTACCTTGATGACCTGGATCTTCTTTTCGCCCGCTCCCTGGAGGATGACGTCGAACTCCGTCTGCTCCTCGGCGGCCGGGGCGGCTCCGGCGCCGCCGGCAGCCGGGGCTGCTACCGCGGCCGGGGCCGCGGCGGTCACGCCGAACTTGTCCTCGAACTCCTTGACGAACTCGGCGAGATCGAGAACGGTCATGTTGCCGATCGCGTCGAGAATTTCTTCACGGTTGAGCGTCGCCATCTTTTCTCAGCTCCTCTGCTAGTGCGTGCGGTTGCGGTTTTCGATCTGCGACCGGCGGGCTATTCCCGTACTCCGGTCGGCTCGGGTCACCCTCGCGGGTGGCGTTACGATTGCGATGCTTCGCGCTGGCGGCGCAGCGCATCCAGCCCGCGGGCGAGCCCCGCGACCACCTGATTCATCCCCCCGGCGAGCCGCGCCATCGGGGCCTGCAGACCGCCGGCGAGCTGCGCGAGCAGCACTTCCTTCGGCGGCAGTTCGGCAAGCTGCTTGACCTGCTCCGGCCCGTATTCCCGCCGCTCGACCAGGGCCACCTTCACGGCCGGCCGGTCCCCGAACTCGCGAGCGAAATCCGTCAGAACGCGTGCTGGCGTTACCGAATCGGCTGTGCCGATCAGGACCCCTGTGGGGCCGGTGAAGAACCCGGCGACATCGGGCAGGTCGAGCCCCTCCAGCGCCCGCTGAGCGAGTCGGTTCTTGACCACCCGATACTCTACCCCTTCGCGGCGGAGCCGGCTCCGAAACTCGGTGACCTGCTTGACGTTCAGACCGGTGAAATCGGCCAGGTAGATGGCCTTCGCTCCTTCGAGCTGTCCGCGAAACTCACCGACGAATGCTTCCTTCTGCTCACGTGTCATCCGCTATGCCCGCCGGTAAAGGTTCGCGTCGATCGGCACTCCGGGTCCCATCGTGCTCGAGACGGTGACGGAGCGTATGTAAACCCCCTTGGCTCCACTCGGCTTGGCTCGAAGGATGTTGTCCATGAAGGCGCGCAGGTTGTCCGCGAGCTGATCCGGAGCGAACGACACACGCCCGATCGGAGCGTGCACGTTGCCCGTACGATCGACCCGGAACTCGATCTTGCCCGCCTTGATCTCATTGACTGCGCGCGCGACGTCGAAGGTTACCGTGCCCGCCTTGGGAGTGGGCATCAAGCCGCGGGGGCCGAGGATCCGCCCCAGCTGGCCGACCTGTCCCATCACGTCGGGCGTGGCCACGGCGACGTCGAAGTCCAGCCAGCCGTCCTTGATCTGCTGGACGTACTCCGTGCCGATGTAATCCGCGCCGGCCTCCTCTGCCTCGCGCACCTTGTCTCCCTGCGCGATCACCAGGACGCGCTGCGACTTTCCCGTACCGTGCGGAAGCACCACCGCCCCCCGCACGATCTGATCGGCGTGCCGGGGATCCACCCCGAGCCGGATCGAAACCTCGACGGTTTCGTCGAAGTTGGCGAAGCTGAGCTGCTTGACGAGATCGACCGCCTCCGCGGGCGGCATCCCACCATTCGACGGAACCCGTGCCTGCGCCGCCTCGAATTTCTTTCCGTGTCTGGACATGCACCTCGGAGACGATGGATTTGCTTCATCCTCCCACCGGGCGTCGCCTCTCGCCTGCGGTGGTGAATCGGATGTCGAACCGCGGACGCCGCTTCAGCGCGGCGGGGAGGACGGAGCAGCTCCGTCCGCGGGGCGACGATTCTCCGCCTCGTCGCTCAGCCGGCTACCTTGATCCCCATCGAGCGGGCAGTGCCGGCGATCTGCCGCATCGCTCCCTCGATGTCGGCGGCGTTCAGGTCCGGCATCTTGGTTTCCGCGATCTGCCGAAGCTGGTCGCGGGTCACCGTCCCCACCTTGTCGCGGTTCGATACCGCCGAACCCTTGTCGAGCCCCAGCGCCTTCTTCAGCAGGACGGCCGCGGGAGGCGTCTTGGTGATGAAGGTGAAAGAGCGGTCGGCGTACACCGTGATCTCCACCGGGATCGTCATCCCCGGTTGTCCCTGCGTACGCGCGTTGAACTGCTTGCAGAACTCCATGATGTTGACACCGTGCTGCCCCAGCGCCGGACCTACCGGCGGGGCGGGATTCGCGGCGCCCGCGGGTACCTGGAGCTTGATGAAGCCACTTACCTTTTTCGCCATTTCGGTAGCTCAGTATCCCTGGAGCTGCGTGTAATCGAGTTCGATCGAAGTCGGGCGTCCGAACAGCGAAACCTCCACTTTCACCTTGCCCTTGTCGTGGTAGATCTCCTGGACGGTGCCGCTGAACTCGTTGAACGGACCCTCCACCACTTCCACCACCTGCCCCACGGTGAAGGGGATCACCTCCACCGGCTCCTCGTCCTCCGCTTCGACCTCCGATTCTCCACCGAAGATCTTGTTCAACTCCTCGTCGGAGAGCGGCTGCGGATCGGAGCCAGTGCCGAGAAACTTGAGCACCCCCTGGAGACTGCTCACCAGGTGGGCGGTCTGCTGGCTGTACACCATCTGCACCAGCACATAGCCGGGGTACAGGCGGCGGGTGACCGTCACCCGCTTGCCGTTCTTCAATTCCACTACTTCCTGGGTCGGGACCAGCACATCACGGAGCGTCTTTTCTTCGGGCGCGCTTGCGTCCTCGTCGATGCGGCGCTGAATCAAGCGCTGGACCTTGTTCTCGTGCCCCGAGTACGTTTGGATTGCGTACCAGCGGGCCTCGCCCACCGCGGTATCAGCCACCGAACACCGACGCGATCAGGTTCAAAGCGCCGCGCACACCGAGATCGATCACGAAAATGATGGCGGCCACCGCGCCGCTGAACACCATGATCACTCCGGTGGAGCTCTTCAGCTGCGGCCAATCGGGCCAGGTCACTTTGCGAACTTCTTCGCGTACTTCCCCGACGTAAGCGACGGCGCTCGAACGGGTGGTTTCAGTCATGGGCAGGTGCGACGGGAGCTGCGAGCCGCCGCTGCGTTGCCCCGCAGCGGCGCTCGAAGCTCGATCCGCCTATTTCGTTTCCTTGTGCGGCGTGTGCTGTCGACACCGCGGACAGAACTTCCGATGCTCCACCCGTTCCGGATGCAGACGCCGGTTCTTGGTGGTGTGGTAGTTTCGTTCGCGACATTCGGTGCACGCCAGGATCACTTTGTCTCGCATATGGACTCCGCTTCAATTGCGGGCGCGGCTACGCCACGCCGCTACTCCGTGATTTCGGTAACGACGCCGGCGCCGACGGTGCGGCCGCCCTCGCGGATCGCGAAGCGCAGCTCCTTTTCCATCGCGATCGGCGTGATCAGCTCCACTTCCATCTGCACG
>JBPCJG010000066.1:0-7456 GCA_051005515.1 Longimicrobiaceae bacterium | reverse complement strand
ACTTCGTCATCAACGGCGGGGGGCTGATCAACGTCTACGGGGAACTGAACGGGTGGGCGCCGGAGCAGTCGATGCGCAAGGCGGGGGAGATCTACACCACGCTGCTGGAGATCTTCGAGCTGGCGCGTGAAAACGGGATTCCGCCGTCCGAAGCCGCCGAGCGCGCGGCGGAGCGCCGCATCGACGCCATCGGCAAGCTGCAGCGCACCTGGGTGTGACCCGGCTGGGCTTTCAGCAGCCGGGGTTCCACGGCGATCGCTTCAGCCCTTCGCGGCACCCGGTGAAGGTGAAGAGGATCGCGACCACCACCGCCGCCAGGGCGGGGACGCCGGCTTCGGCGTTCAGCGCGAGGTCGGCGAGACCGACGCTGGCCACGGCGAGCAGCGCGGCGTGGGCGTGCAGCGAGGCGCGGGGAAGGGGTTCGGACTGGCGGTCGTACAGTGCTTCCAACATGGACAGCGGTCTCCTCTCGACGGGTGGATTTCGGGGTCTCGATCCTCACTACGGGACTCCGGGCGTCGAGGTTTCGCCGTGTACCACTTTCCTGACCTTCCGCTGACGACGGCTGGATGAAACACCGGGTGGCCGTCCTGCTCGTCCTCGCCGCCGCGCTCGCCGGTTGCAAGGAGCACCGCGCCACGCCGCGCGAATATCTGGCGGTAGTCCCCGAGATCGTCCGCTTCATGGAGCAGGACGCGCGCGAACACGCCTACGGCCGCGGCGCCCGCGGTCCGCTGCTGGCGGACCTGGAGTCGTTCCGCGGCAACGCCTTTCGCGCCACCGGTGAGGTGCTGGACTCGGCGGCGGTGCAGGCTGCGATCGGTCCCGAGGTGCTCGACCTCCAGCCCGACAGCGCGCTGCTCTGCCAGGAGTCGGAGTTCGCTGCCGGGGGCTGGGTACGCGAGTACGGGGTCTACCTTCACCTCAACCTGATCACCCCTTCTCCCGGGCAGCTCCGCGCCTTCGCCAGCTCCGAAGTGACCGACCCGCGCTACATCCCCTCGGTCGTTTGCAAGCGGGTGTGGGAGCTGACCTTTACACAGCCGGACACGGCGGCGCCCTACCGCCTGACCGACCGGGAGCTGACCCACGACTGTCCGGGAGGGTAAGGCGGGCTGGGGGAGGCCTTTCGCTCTGACGAACAGTTGCCGCGTCAGGCTTTTGCACGTATACTACACGTGTACAGTATCCCGAGAGGGAAAGATGCAGAGAAAATTGACGATTACGGTAGACGAGGCAGTCTACGATGGTCTGTATCAGACGGTGGGGCGGCGCCGCATCAGCCGCTTCATCGAAAACCTCGTGCGCCCCCACGTGGTTGCCACGGAACTCGATGAGGCGTACGCGCAGATGGCCTCCGACGAGCAGCGGGAGACTGAAGCTCACGACTGGAGCGAGGCCCTGCTAGTCGATGTCGCCGATGAAGCGCGGTGAAGTCTGGTGGGTGAACTTCGATCCCTCCGTAGGTGGAGAGATCCGCAAGCAGCGGCCGGCGGTGATCATGAGCAACGACGCAGCCAACCAGCACCTCAATCGCGTGCAGGTCGTACCGCTCACCAGCAACGTCGAGCGGCTTTATCCCAGTGAGGCGTACGTGACGGTTCGGGGAGAGCAGCGCAAGGCGATGGCAGACCAGCTCACGACCGCCAGCAAGGAGCGCTTCGTCCGGAGAGCCGGAACGCTCGCTGCCGCTGACATTCAGGCCCTGGAGCGAGCGGTTCGGGTACAACTCGGACTGGGACTGGCGGGATAGTCCCCTTCCGAGCTGCTGACGCTGAGGGGGTCCAACTCCGTGCGTCGGGCGGCACGAAGTGATCGGTCGCGGAACGCTTCTTCTTCACCGCTGCGGTAGCGTCCAGATGTCGACGCGGTCCAGCGCGACATAGGGGACCGCGACGCGCCCCCTGCGCGTGTCGACCCCGATGTCGGCGCCGGTCCCGGGGGTGCGAATCAAGGCGCGGCCGACGCCGTTCTCCAGCAGATACACGGTCGAGTCGCGCTGGCTCGCGACGAGCCAGCCGCCCGCCCACGGCTCGATGCCGTCGAAGTTCCCGCCCTGGCTGCGCGCCACCGGCTCCGGTCCCGCGTCCCCCGGAGCCCAGCCGTGAAAGGCCTGCGACCCACCCCAGGGCGCGAAGACGAAGCGCTCGCCGGCGGCGTCCCAGACGACGCCGTTCGGCGGCCCCAGCAGGGAATCCTCCAACGCGAGGGACACGTCGCGTGCAGGCAGCCGGTAGACACGTGAGCGGCCGGTGTCGGTGATGTAGAGGGTGCCGTCGGGCGCCGCTGCGACGTCGTTCAGGAAGCCCGGCTCGAAGCGCGCGAAGCTCACGAAGGCGAGGTGCGTGCCCGACCGACGGTCGAAGCCATGCACCCCGTCCACGTCCACCGCCCACAGGGTATCTGCCGTGATGAACATCCCGCGCGGCGCATGCAGCGGAGCGTCGGCGGTGCCGGTCATGAAGCGAAGCCGTTCGACTTCTCCCTTCCGGGGAAACGCGGGAGATGAAACCGTCGGCGTCGCGCTCGCTCCCTCCCCCCGCCCAGTTGGCAACGAAGTAGACGTCCTGGTCGGGGTCGTAGCGCACCGCCTCGGGCCCGTCGAGCCCCGCGATGACGGCGACGCGGTCGCTGGAATCCTGCACGGTGAATGCGCGCAACAGCGTAGCTACTGGCGCAGGGGCGGGATCCGCGCCGGTCGGTGCGCAGGCGGCGCAGCAAGCGGCGGCGGCGAGGCAGCGGAGCGGGTGGCGGAGGCGCATCGGCACAGACGGGTGTCGGGATCGGACGCGAATCGCGCAACCTGGCTTGCGATGACGGGGGCGGGCAAGCAGTGTGTGACGAACGCCGAGAGGAGAGGACGAAGCGTTACGCCCGCGGAAAGGGGCACGCTACTCTCCTGTACGGTCTGTCCAGAAACGAGGAGGACCCTTGCATACATGGAAGCTGGAAGACGCCAAGAATCGGTTCAGAGAGCTAGTTCGCCGCGCCAGGGCGCACGAGCCGCAGCTCGTCACCCGCAACGGGCGGGAGGCGGTGGTCGTCTTGAGCGTCGAGGACTACCGGAAGCTGGCTCCCCCAGGCGATGCGCTGCTGTCGTTTCTCCGGGAATCGCCTCTCGCCGAGGCGTTCGCCGCGGGCGAGCTGGAGCTCGATAGGGAGATGGATCCCGGACGCGACATCGACCTCTGAGCCGGAGAGGGGCGTGCCGGCTACTGGATCCGTGAAACGAGGAGCCAACAGTCGCCGATCCGTCACGCGGGAGCGGATGACGGAAGCCGAGCAAGTCTGGGCGTCGTGGCTGAAGCAGTCGTCGGGGACGGCTCTTCGTCAACTAAGGTCGAGCTCGCTCCTGGCCTCTTCAAGTGACAGCGATGATTCCTCCTCGCTCTCCCGCTTCGCCACACGGAGATCCATCAAGTCCTCCGCGTCCTCGAGCATTTCCTGAAGCACGAGGAACTCCTGATATGGAAGCACGACGAACTCCTTCTTGCCCGCCTTGGTCACGAACTGAGGATGCAGCGAAAGGGGGCGACGGCGAGCGTCAGGAGTAGGCATCTCGTCGGTGCTTGACTCGGTAAACCAGCACAGAATCACCAGCGACGTCGAATAGAACTCGTTAGTCGCTGATCCGCAATCGGTACTCGTGGGTGAAGTCGGTGAGGCGTTTCACGTCACCGGACAGGTTGTCACGAAGAGCCTCGATTCCGGTGAGTACCCGGCGTTGATTGGTGGATCCAGACGGGAAAGATCTTTCACCGCTCGCTTCTTCAGCTCGACCTCGTACTGCATCGCCTGCTCTCCCGCTGGGGCTCACGCGCTTCCCGTCACCCCTCCCATCACTGGGAGCACGACGCCGGTGAGGAGCCTCCATGCTGCGGATTCCGCGTCCTCAGGGGCGCGGCCACATTGAAGCGGCAACTTCCGTCTCTACCGCCTCATCCCGCCCGCCCGATGCCGCGTCCTCAGGGGCGCAGCCCCATTGAAGCCGGAAACGAGCCGCCTGGGTTATCTTGAGGTCAGGACTTTCGCGTCCTCACCAGCGCGGCCACATTGAAGCCCAGCTCCGGGAATCAACTCGCGCGCACGCGAATATTCACATAACCCGACGCACGGAGAACAGTCATGGATGCCAGCTTGATCGATTCCGATCCAGCCGTGATGATGGGGAAGCCAGTCGTCCGCGGCACGAGAATCACCGTGGAAATGATCCTTGAGAAACTGGCCGCCGGTGAGAGTGTGGAGGAGCTTCTGGATTCCCACCCGCGGCTGACGCACGAAGCGGTGTTTGCCGCGCTCGCGTTCGCGGCACAAGCGCTCCGCGCCGACGTCGTTTATCCTACGCCGGGGGTTGCTGCTTGAACCTGCTCTGCGATGAAGGAGTCGACCGCCTCATCGTCGAGTGGCTGCGTCGCGACGGGCACGAGGTAGCGTATGTGGCGGAGATGGAGCCAGGGATTGACGACGAAGAAGTACTTCGACGCGCGAACGAAAGCAGCGCCTTGCTCGTGACGCTCGACAAGGACTTTGGCGAGCTGGTATTCCGGCTACGCCGCGCTTCGCCCGGCGTGCTCCTCGTTCGTCTCCCCAAGTCCACTTCCGCCGAGCGCGCCGAAATCGTGGCGGCTGTGGTACGGACGCACCGGGCGAATCTCGAGCATGCCTTCACCGTCGTCTCGCCTCGCCGGGTTCGAATTCGGCGGGGCGGCTGACGGTTGGGAATACGTCCGGCGGACCGAGCCAGTCGCGGTGTCTAGCGTGGAGATTCCGTTCACCGCGCAGCTTGAAGCGCGAACTCTCCACCTGAAGTGATCCCCCTTTACCGGAGGAGCTCTGCGCCCTCCAGCCTGCTCTGGGGGCGATCGAAGGTGAGCAGGATCGCCTGGCGCTGGCGGTAGCGGAGGTGGATGAGCCGATCGACCAAGCCGGGGAGGACGGGTTTCGTCGAGGACGGGTGCAAAGCCAAGCGGATCAGTCTGGACCAAGCCGGACCGGAGAAATTCCGAGATGCGCGCGCGGATCGCGTGATCCGGGATCTTGTAGTGATGGCGGAGCACGTGCAACGACTCTGCGATCACCAGGTCGGATACCACAACCAAACGGCCCTCGGCGTGCGCAACATCCAAGTGCTGCCGCGCCGCTCGGAGCTGGTCCTCCGGTAGGCCCACCAGCAGCCGCACGACTACCGAGGTATCAAGGCCGATGCTCACCCGCCCAACCCTTTGCGATGCTCCGCTCGATCTCCTCCCAATCGTGCGACTTCCCCTCGGCGTAGCTACGCAGGGCGCCCAGCCACGACCAATCCGGCTTCGGCGTGCGCAGCACCCAAACCGGCTCGCCCGCGATCTCACGCCGCTCGAGGGTCAGGGTGTCGCCCGGTCCGACGCCGAGTTCCTCGCACAAATGCCGCCGGCAACGTCGCCTGCCGCTTTGCAGTGATCCTCAGCTTCCGAAAAGTTCCCGCCATGCCTACTCCTTAGAGCGTGCAATATACTCTGGCACCTTACAGTATGACTCCCGGTAACTCCCGGTAAGGAAGAATCAAGAATGGATGGCACTGTTCCCCCTGCCGACCTGCTCCCCGTCCGCATGCTCAACGAGCTTGGGGGCGCGGCGCCATTGAAGTGCGGACGAGCGCTCAGAGCCCCTCACCGTGCTCACACGATGCCGACGCGATACCGCTCGATCGAGGTTCGGATGACGGCGGCGCGGTCCACGCGTTCTCCCTCCGGCTTGGCGTTCACGGCACCTCGGCGCGGTCAAAGACGGCGACGCAGAAGCAGTCGTCATCCCAGCGCGAGCGGTAGCGAAGACCGTCGATCCGTGGGTCGCGCCGGAACGCAGCGAGTGCGAGACGCCGACTGGCCGCGTAGTCGGCGTCGTGGACGGTGTCGCCTCCGACACCCATCATCGCCAATCCGATCCCATCCAGCTGTGCGAGTCTGAGGGGGCGCAGGGCATCCACCCTGGTGATCACCCGCGCTTGCAGGGTGGCCCGCGTGATCAGCCGATGGCGCCGGCCGCGGAGCATCGTTTCAACGAACGCCGCGGCCGGCGAGCCGCCAAGGTAGCAGATCCGGTACTCGGCGTCCGGCGCGTCGAAGCGACCTCGGGGTGTTTCGCCCACCGCCGGCCCGTACCAGAGCGCTGGGTTCTCCGCGCGATGAATCCGCCAGAGCGGTTCGTCTGTCTCCCACGGTACCACCCGCACATCCGGACCGGGGGGTCGCTCAAGCGGCTTCGTGCACGCCGAAACTTTCGATCAGGCGACACGCCTGGCGCGTCGCGTCCGGGTCGTCCAGCTGTTCCAGCAGGGTTTCCGTCTCGCCGTCCGTGCCATCGGCCATTTCGGTGAGGATCGAGAGTCGCTCCCACGGATCGATTTCCGGGTTGACGGCGATCACCGCCTGCACTCCCGCACGCACCCCATCTCCGTTGAACTGCAAGGCCGGATAGCCCCAATTTCCCTGCGGGGTGGGCAGCGCCAGCAGGGTTCGTCGGGCGCGGCGTTGCTGGACTGCTTGGGGGGAGATGCCGAGCAGGTCCGCAACCTCCCCGGTGCGTAGCAGGCCGCCCGCGGCTCGAACGACCTGCTCCTTGAGGCGTGCGCCGCGCAGCAGCGCCCGCGTCCAGGAAGTCGCCCGGCCCAAATCGGGTGACGCGGCGCTGCCCAGCACCAGAGCCGCGCTTTCCAGCGGGCTGGCGGCAGCGAGAGCGTCGGCGACGACGTCGTCCGGCAGCGTGTCGACGGCGCGGAGCAAGGTCTCGGTGATGCGGCGGCGTAGCGCTTCCTGAGGCGCACCGGTGACGGCGGGGTCAGGCATCTCCCAATCTCCTTGTAGCTGTACGCAACAGCACAGACAGAATACAACTACAAGGTAGCTGCGGATTGTCGTTAGGTCAAGAAGGGGAGCGACTCATCGCCCGAGCACCTCCATCCCCAGCTTCCGCGCCGCAGCCTCCAGGGCAGCGTTGAAGACCGCGAAGCGGAAGTCGGCGGCCCCTGTCGTGCGCGTCCAGACGGCTTCCGCCGCGGAGAGATGAACGCTGTCGTAGCCGCGGAGATCGAAGCGCACGGCAAGCTGCCCCGCCCGATGGATGAGTGGCCAGTCCGCCGTGATCACGTCGAGCTGCGCCCACGACTGCGTCAGCTCCCTCACGCCTTCCTCGATCGCTTCCCGTGAACTGCCGCCCTCGCGCCCGCGTCGAGCGATGGCTGCGCACGCTTCAGCATAGCCGACCAGGTGGCAGCTGCGGAACTCGGCGTCCGCCACCGCATCCCGCACGAGATCGGAATGCGCTTCGTCTGCGAAGAGCTTCACGAGGGCGGAAGTATCCAGGTAGAGGATCACCCACGGTCCTCGATCACGATCTCCGCAAGCGTCTTTTCTCCGGGCGCGATGCGTGGGGGATTCGCAGCACCCAGCGGCTTTCCCCCCGCACTCGGACGGACCCA
>JBPCJG010000065.1:0-15015 GCA_051005515.1 Longimicrobiaceae bacterium | reverse complement strand
GGCGAGCTGATGGTACACCTCCGGCTTGAGCGGGTTGCCGAAGTTGAGGTTGTTGGTGACGGCGCGGGGGAGGGCACCGGAACACGCCAGGTTGCGGGCCGCCTCGGCCACCGCGATCATCGCCCCGCGGCGCGGGTTCAGGTAAACGTAGCGGGCGTTGCAATCGACCGTCGCCGCGATGGCTCGCTCCGTCCCGCGCAGCCGGATCACCGCGGCGTCAGAGCCCGGGCCGATCACGGTATTCGTTCGCACCGTGCTGTCGTACTGCTCGTACACCCAGCGCTTCGACGCAACGCTCGGCGCCGCGAGCAGCGTCCGCAGCGTCCAGGCGGGATCCCGCTCCTGCGGCAGCTGTTCGATCGCCTCGACGTCCCGCCCACGCAGCTCGGCGACGCGCGGGTCCTCGCGCCCTTCACGCGTGTAGGTAGGGCACCCCGTCACCAGCGGCTCTCCCGGGATGTCCGCGACGACGCGTCCATTTTCCCGTACCACGTAGCGGCCGCTGTCGGTGACGACGCCTATCGTCTCTGCCTCCAGCTCCCAGCGGGCGAGGATGCTGCGCACGTCGGCCTCGTGCCCCTCGCGGGCTACCACCAGCATACGCTCCTGAGTTTCCGACAGGAGGATCTCGTAGGGAGTCATCCCCGCTTCACGCACCGGGACCCGGTCGATGTCGATCTCCACGCCGGTCCCCGAGCGCGCCGCCATCTCCGTGGACGAGGAAACCAGCCCCGCAGCGCCCATGTCCTGGATGCCGACGATGTGGCCGGAGCGGATCAGCTCGAGCGACGCTTCGAGCAGCAGTTTTTCGGTGAAGGGGTCGCCCACCTGCACCTGCGGGCGCCGCGCCTCGTCCTCGCCGCTCAATTCCGCGCTGGCGAAGGTGGCGCCGTGGATCCCGTCGCGGCCGGTGCGCGCCCCCACCGCCATGAGTGGGTTGCCGACGCCCTCGGCCACTCCCCGGATCAGCTCGTCCGCGCGGAGCACCCCGATGCACATCGCGTTCACGAGCGGGTTCCCCTCGTACGCCGCGTCGAAGTAGACCTCGCCGCCGACGGTGGGGACGCCCACGCAGTTGCCGTAGTCTCCGATCCCCTTCACCACCCCCGCGAAGAGGTAGCGGACCCGCTCCGCGCCGGGTCCGTCCAGTTCGCCGAAGCGGAGCGAGTCGAGCAGCGCGACCGGGCGCGCACCCATGGTGAAGACGTCGCGCAGGATCCCGCCCACGCCGGTCGCGGCGCCCTGGTACGGCTCGACCGCGGAGGGGTGGTTGTGCGACTCGATCTTGAACGCGACCGCCCATCCATCGCCCACGTCGATGACGCCGGCGTTCTCCCCCGGGCCCTGCAAAACCCACGGCGCCTCCGTCGGCAGCGTGCGCAGCAGGGGCCGCGAGTTCTTGTAGCCGCAGTGTTCCGACCACATCGCGCTGAAGATCCCCAGCTCGGTGCAGGTGGGTTCGCGGCCGAGGATGGCGAGAACCTGGTCGTACTCGGCGGGAGCCAGCCCGTGCTCCTCGACCAGCTCCGGCGTGATCGGCGGGTCTCCCGGACGCGGAGCCGGGCGCTGGACGGGGGCCGCGGTGGCGGAGGTCAGGGTGTCCGCGGCGGAAGGGTGTCCGCGGCGGCGGGGCGCACGGCGCCGCGTCGCCGCCGGGAGGCTGCGTCCAATTCCGCGCGGGAGCGGATGGTGTCGGTGCCCGCCGCGTCGCGGATCATGAGGCGTCCCCGCGGCACCCCCGGCGTCACCGAGTCGGTCGGGCGACGTTCCGGCGCCACCCTGGGCGTGTCGCTCGGCAGGGTGAAGTCGATGGTGTCGGGCGTCGCCAGCGGGAGCAACACACCGCGCTCCCGGTCCGCCGCGCGCTCCGCCTCCTCGCTCGACGGGTAGCGCGCGGCCTCCGCGTCCGCCCCGCCGTCGAGCCGCGCCCCCTCGGTACCCCGCACCCGCAGGCGGATGCCGCGGATCTGCGCCGGATCGGAAGCGGAGGCGGGTGCTTCCCGCGCCGTCGGCGGCGTACTCGGGGCGTTGGGGATGCCTTCGGCGTCGCGGGGTGCCGCCTCCGGGGCGGCGCGCTGCACGCCGGGCTCGTCGAACCCGCGCAGCGCGACCGCAGGGGCGGGGCCGCTGAAGCTGCGGGCGCGGGTGCGGAAGAGTGCGGTCACCACCCGCCCTTCCTGCAAAAAGACCACGTCGGCGGACCCGCAGCGCGGGCTGCACCCGTTTGCGTAGAAGAGGTACGTCCAGGGACCTGCCTGACGGACCGAGGACGGGGCTCCCAGCGCCGAGACGACCTCCGCCTCGGTCATTCCCGCGCCCACCGTGCGCTGCGCTACGGCGGGTGCCGCCGCGCAGCAGAGCAGGAGGAGCAACTGCATGGTTCTCATGGCGACCTGGGTCAGGGGAGACGTGCGGTCATACAGCCGCGAGGTGCGCGGCCAGCGAAGCGAAGAGGGGGCGCCCGTCCTCCGAGCCCAGCAGCCCCTCCACGGCGCGCTCCGGGTGCGGCATCAATCCCAGCACGTTGCGGCCGGCGTTGACGATCCCCGCGATGTCGCGGGCGGAGCCGTTGGGGTTTGCCCCCGGCGCGTAGCGGAAGGCGATGCGGTCCTCCGCTTCCAATTCGTCGAGCGCCCGGTCGTCCGCCACGTAGCACCCTTCGCCGTGGGCGACGGGGATGGTGACGTGCGCTCCACGCTCGTACGCGTTCGTAAAGGCGGAGTCCGTCGTGCCGACCTCCAGGACCACGGGGCGCGACACGAAGCTCAGCGTGCGGTTGCGGATCAGCGCGCCCGGCAGGAGCCCCGCTTCGCAGAGGATCTGAAAGCCGTTGCAGATCCCGCCTACCGGTCCACCGGCCGCCGCGAAATCCTGTACCTCGCGCATGAGGGGGCTGAATCGCGCGATGGCGCCCGCGCGCAGGTAGTCGCCGTACGAGAAGCCGCCCGGCAGGAAGACGGCGTCCACGCCCTGAAGATCGTGCTCCGCGTGCCAGAGAAAGACCGGCTCGGCTTCCATCGTCTCCGCCACCGCCTTGTAGCAGTCGTGGTCGCAGTTGGAGCCGGGAAAGGTGACGATGCCGATCTTCATTCCGCCGCCGTCTCCCGCACGCTCAGGCGGTAGTCTTCGGTGACCGGGTTGGCGAGGAGCCGGCGGCACATCCGCTCCGCCATGTCGCGCGCCTCCTCTTCCGCGGCGGCTTCCAGTTGGAGCACCAGCAGCCGCCCGACGTGCACCTCGTCCACCCCGGCGAAGCCGAGCGAGGCGAGCGCCCCGGCCACCGCGTTCCCCTGCGGGTCCAGGAGCCCCGCGCGGGGGGTGATCCGCACCTCCACCTCGTACGCGTTCATCGCCCGTCGTCGAGGTGCGGGCGGGTCGTGCGGCTCCCGGCGGAGCGGGGCACGAAGTCGCCGTACTCGATCTCGCGCTGCTCCTCGTCGTCGTCCTCGTCGATGAGCGGGTCCCGGTCGGGGAGGCGCTCGACGAAGCCGCCCACCACGCTCCGGGTGAGCCCTACCGCGATGTAGAGCATCGCCATGGGGAAGAAGAAGAGCGCCGGCTCGGTGAATGCCGCCATGATCGCGCCGATGATCAGCGCCACCGAGAAGCGGCCGCTCCAGGTGCGCAGCGAGAAGCGCGGCACCACCGGGTAAAGGACGTGGCTGATCATCAGCACCGAGACCCCGAGCACCATCCACACCGCCACCTGCGGCACGTCGGCCGTCGGGAAGAGCAGGCGGAATACGCCCGTCTGCGTGAACGCGTAGAAGGTGGCGAGCGTCACCCCCGCCGTCGGTGAGGGGAGGCCGTGAAAGGCCGCCTTGGCGGTCCCCGCCTGCTCTACGTTGAAGCGCGCCAGCCGGATCAGCGCGGCGACGATGTAGATGAAGGAGACGAGCCAGTTCCATCCCCCCTCCCAGAGGAAGAGGAAGTAGATGATCAGCGCGGGCGCGACGCCGAAGCTGATGGCGTCCACGAGCGAGTCGAGCTGTTCGCCGAATTCGGTCCCGGTGCGGGTGAAGCGGGCGACGCGGCCGTCGAAGAGGTCGGCGATCGCCGCCAGCACGATCAGCCATCCCGCCTGCTCGAACTCCCCCCGGGCGGCGGAGACGATCGCCCAGATCCCGAGGAAGAGGTTGCCGAGCGTGAAGGCGCTGGGGAGGATGACCACCCCGCGCTGGAGTCGGCTGCGGCGCCCGGGGCCTACCACTCGGCGAGATCTCCCGTCGAGATCGAGTCGAGGGGCATTCGGGTGAGCCGCTCGAAGACCTCGCGGTAACGCTCGGCGGTGGCTTGCAGGACCGCTTCGGGGAGCGTCGGGCCGGGGTGCCGCTTGTCCCACTCCCCGCGGGAGCAGAGCTCCTCCAGATGGTCGCGGAGCGGCTGCTTGTCGAGCGACGAGGGCGCGCCGCCGGGGCGATACGCCTCGCGCGGCCAGTAGCGCGACGAGTCGGGGGTCAGCAGCTCGTCGATCAGCACCGGGCCGCCGTGCTCGTCGCGGCCGAACTCGAACTTGGTGTCGGCGAGGATCAGGCCGCGCTCGGCCGCGGTTTCCGACCCCGCGCGGAAGAGGGCGAGGCTCGCGTCGCTGATGCCGGCGGCCGTTCCCGTCCCCAGAATCTCCTCGGCGCGGGCGTAGGAGATGTTCTCGTCGTGCCCCTCCGCGGCCTTGGTGGCGGGAGAAAAGATCGGCTCCGGGAGCGGGTCCGCCTGCCGCAGTCCTTCCGGCAGCGATTCTCCCGCCAACGTCCCCGATTCGGAGTATTCTCGCCACGCCGAGCCGGCGAGGTAGCCGCGCACCACCGCCTCGACCGGGTAGGGGCGGAGCTTGCGCACGAGCATGCCGCGCCGCTCCCAGGCGGGGCGGCTTTCCGCCAAAGCGGGGTAGCGCGCGACGATCCGCGCCGGATCGACCGTCAGGGAGTGGTTCTCGATCACGCCTTCCGTGTGCCGGAACCACCATGCGGAGAGCAGGGTGAGCACCTCGCCCTTGCCCGGAATCGGCTGGGGGAGGACGACATCGAAGGCGCTCGCCCGGTCGCTCGCCACCATCAGGAGCGCGTCCCCGAGGTCGTACACGTCGCGCACCTTGCCCCGCCGGAGCAGGGGAACGGATGGCGCCAGGGCGGCGGTGGTGGGGCTCACGGAGGCGGTGGGCGGCGCGAGGATCGGCAAAGCGAAAAGCTAGCGGCGCGGGGAAGGGCGGGCAACCGCTTCAAACGGCCGCGCCGCCCCCGTAAACGTCTTCCACCTTGTTGCCGAGATAGCGGATCAGCGCGTCGCTCCGCAGCGGCTGGCCCGTCGCCCGGCGGAACAATTCTTCGGCGGGGTAGCGCCGGCCGTGACGATGGACGTTTTCGCGCAGCCAGCCGAGTAGCGGAGTGAACTCCCCCGCCGCCAGCTGGCTCTCGAGGTTCGGCAGCGCTGCGGTCATGGCGCTCCAGAGCTGCGCCGCGTAGAGGTTGCCGAGAGTGTACGTAGGGAAGTAGCCGATGTACCCCATCGACCAGTGCACGTCCTGCAAGCAGCCGCGGGCGTCGTCGGGGACTTCGAGTTTCAGATCCTCGCGGACGCGCTCGTTCCACGCGGCGGGAAGGTCGCCGACGGGGAGGTCGCCGCTGAGCAGCGCGCGCTCCAGGTCGAAGCGCAGCATGATGTGCAGGTTGTAGGTGGCCTCGTCACTTTCGACGCGGATCAGCGTCGGCCGAACGGTGTTGCTGGCGCGGTAAATCCACTCTTCGTCGAAGCGAGCCAGCGCTACCCCGAGCGTCGCCACGGCGTGCGGGAACGCCCACCTCCAGAAGGCGCGGGAGCGCCCCACCAGGTTTTCCCAGAGGCGCGACTGGCTTTCGTGCGCGCCGAAGCTCGCGCTGGATGCCAGCGGCTGTCCGCGGAAGCGCGTCTTCGGCAATCCCTGCTCGTAGAGGCCGTGCCCCGCTTCGTGCATGGTCGAGCTGAGGGCGTCCGCCCAGCCGTCGTCGCGGTAGCGGGTCGTGAGCCGGGTGTCGCCCGGTCCGATGCCCTCGCAGAACGGGTGCGTCGAGGTGTCGAGCCGCCCCGCGGCGAAGTCGAAGCCCATGCGGTCGGCGATCTCCCGGTTGAACTCCTGTTGGCGTGCGATCGGCACGGCGACGCGCAGCACCGCTTCGTCCGGAGGGCGTGGCGACTCCGCCGCCCGACGGATCAGCGGGGTCAGCTCGCCCCGTAGCTCGCCGAAGAGGGGTTCGAGGCGCGCCGCGGTCATCCCCGGCTCGTACTCGTCCAGCAGCGCGTCGTACGGCTCGCCGCCGTCGGCGAGGTGCTGCGCGCGCTCGCGCGTCAGCGCCAGCACCTTTGCCAGCCAGGGAGCGAAGGCGGCGAAGTCGCTGCGGGCGCGGGCGGCTTTCCACGCCTCCATCGACAGCGAGGTGGTTGCGGTCAATTCCCGCACCAGCGCGCCCGGGAGACGCACCGCCCGCTCGTAGTCGCGCCGCACCTCGCGCAGGTTCGCCGCCGTCGCTTCGTCGTCAGCCAGCGCCGGGACGGCTTCGCTCGCCGTGATCAGCTCGCCCAGCCGCTCGTCGGTAGCCCGGTCGTGGACCAGCTTGGCGAGCGTGGCGAGCTGCTCGGCCCGTAGCGCGGCGCCGGCGCTCGGCATCATCGTTTCCTGGTCCCAGGCGAGCGCGGAGGAAGCCGACGAGAGGGTAGCGATTGCGCGCAGGCGCTCGAGCAATTCCGCGTAAGCCGCCGGGACATCGGTGTTCCGGGGGTCGGTCATGTCGAGCGGAGCTGAGTTCACACGCGCAGGGCAGGGGAGTCCTGCCCCGCCGCGTCGGGGTAGCGCTCCAGGACGGGCTCCACCCACTCTTTCAGAAAGCGGTCCACCTGGGAGGGGGCGAGGCCGACGTAGCGATCCAGGCGCAGCTCGTCCTCCAGTTCTTTGCGGGTGACGTTGAACGCCGCGTCGCCGGCGAGGCGGTCGAGCAGGTCGTTCGGCTCGCCCTGCTCCTTGATCCGCCGCCCCGCCGCGAATCCGTGGCGGCGGATGCGCTCGTGCAGCTCCTGCCGGTCGCCGCCGGCGCGGACCGCGCGCATCAGCAGGTTTTCGGTGGCCATGAAGGGAAGCTCCTCGCGCAGCCGCCGCCGGATCATCTCCGGATGGACGACCAGGCCCGCCGCGACGTTGTGGAGCAGGAGCAGGACGGCGTCGGTGGCGAGGTACGCCTCCGGCACCGCGATGCGCTTGTTGGCGCTGTCGTCGAGTGTCCGCTCGAACCATTGCGACGCGGCGGTGAAGGCGGGGTCCTGCGCGAGCACGATGACGTGGCGGCTGAGAGCCCCGATCCGCTCGGAGCGCATCGGGTTGCGCTTGTACGCCATCGCGGACGAGCCGACCTGCTGCTTCTCCCACGGCTCTTCCACCTCCTTGAGGTGAGCAAGCAGACGCACGTCGTTCGCGAACTTGGACGCCGACTGCGCGACGCCGGAGAGCGTGGCGAGGCACGCTGCGTCGGTCTTGCGCGTGTACGTCTGCCCCGTGACGCCGTAGCCGCGCTCGAAGCCCATCGTTGCCGTCACCATCCGGTTCAATTCGTCCACCTTGCCGGCGTCGCCATCGAAAAGGGCGAGAAAGGAGGCCTGCGTCCCCGTCGTCCCCCTCACCCCGCGGAAAGGGAGGCGCTCCAGCCGGAACTCGATCTCCTCGAGGTCCAGGAGCAGGTCCTGGATCCAGAGGGTGGCGCGCTTGCCGACCGTGGTCGGCTGGGCCGGCTGGAAGTGGGTGAAGCCGAGCGTGGCCAGGTCGCGGTGGCGGCGGGCGAAGTCCGCGAGCCGGGCGACGCCGCCGACCAGGCGGCTGCGCACCAGGCGGAGCGCTGCGCGGTGCTGGATCAGGTCGGTGTTGTCGCCGACGTAGGCGCTGGTCGCGCCGAGATGGACGACGCCGCGCGCTTCCGGCGCCTGCTCTCCGAGGTGGTGGACGTGCGCCATGACGTCGTGGCGCAGCTCCCGCTCCAGCTCGGCGGCGCGCGCGGTGTCCACGTCGTCGAGGTGGGCCTTTAGCGCGGCGATCGCCTCGTCGGGGATCGGCAGGCCGAGCTCGCGCTCGGCCTCGGCGAGGGCGAGCCAGAGCCGTCGCCACGTGCCGAACTTGAACGCCGGCGAGAAGATGCGCGACATCTCCGCGGACGCGTAGCGCTCGGCAAGGGGATTCTCGTAGCGTTCGCTACTCATCGGCGCTCGTTAGAGAGTTTGGATGCGGGTACTCGACGCGGGTGAGGAAGAGCCCCTGCGGGGGCGCGGGAGGCGCCGTGCGGACGTCGTCCGCTCCGGCGAGCAGCGCTGCGAGGTCCGCTTCCGCGCGCCTGCCGCTGCCGATCTCCACCAGCGTGCCCACGAGATAGCGCACCATGTGGTGAAGGAAGCGGTTTGCGCGAATGCGGAAGGCGAGCCCGCCGCCCCGCCACTCTTCCCATCCGGCGCTCCCGACGATGCAGCGGTCTCCCCGCGCTTCCTGCCCCGCTTTGGCAAAGGCCCGGAAGGAGTGGTCGCCGATCAACGCTGCGCTCGCGCTGCGCAGTGCCGCGACGTCGAGGTCCCGCCCCAGGGGCCAGCACCAGGGCGCGCGGAAGGGAGACGCGGCTGCCGGCGTGGTGCCGACGCGGTAGACGTACTCGCGGGCCACCGCGTCGTAGCGAGGATGGAAGCGGGGAGCGCTGCGCTCCGCCGCGGCCACCCAGACGTCCCTCGGCAGCAGCGCGTTCAGGGCCTTGCGCAGCCGCGGCGCGTTCCAGGCATCGGGGACCTCCACCGCGGCCACCTGCCCGGTCGCGTGGACGCCGCGGTCGGTGCGGCCGGCCGCGGTGACGCGCCGCGGCTCCTGGAGCAGCCGCTCCAGTACTCCCTCGATCTCCCCCTGGACGGTGCGCTGGTCGGGCTGGAGCTGCCATCCCGCGAAACCGCCTCCGTCATAGTGCAGGAGCAGGCGGATGCGGTGGTAGTCGGGCATCGCGGCAAGCTACGGACGAGCCCCGGAGTGTCAAGCGAGGCCGATTGACACCCGCACCGTCGGCGCGGTAGTATCGTGTGATCCCGCCGCGCTCGCTCCGCCCGCACCCCTTGCCGAACCGAGAAACCCGCCCCGACCCGGAGTCGGGGACCGTGGACGACGCCATCCCGCTGCGCGAGCTGCTGCGCACCGCCGCCGAGCGGCCATTTTCCGCCGAGGAAGCGGAGACCGCGTTCACGCACCTCATGGAGGGACGCGGGAGTCCCGTCGAAACGGCGGCGCTCCTGGTGGCGATCCGCGTCCGCGGCGCGCACCCCGCGGAGGTGGCCGGAGGGGTGCGGGCGCTGCGGCGGGCGATGGTTTCCGTGCCGGCGGAGCGGCCGGAGGAGCTGGTGGATACCTGCGGCACCGGCGGCGGGTCGCTGGTCACCTACAACATCTCCACCGTCGCGGCGTTGATCGCCGCCGCTGCCGGCGTGCGGATCGCGAAGCACGGCAACCGCAGCTTCACCTCCCGCTGCGGCAGCGCGGACGTGCTGGAGGAGCTGGGGGTGCGGCTGGACCTGACGCCCGAGCGCGAAGCGGAGGTGCTGCGCGAGGCGGGAGTGGTGTTCATGTTCGCGCCGCTGCACCATCCCGCGATGCGCCACGTCGCGCCGGTGCGGCGCGAGCTGGGCATGCCGACCTTGATGAACGTGCTCGGCCCGCTCACCAACCCGGCGGGCGCGGCGCGTCAGGTGGTGGGAGTCTCCGACCCCGCCTACATTCCGCTGATCGCCGGAGGCCTGCGGGAGCTGGGGCACCGGCGCGCGCTGGTGGTCCACGGCGCCCCGGGGCTCGACGAGATCAGCCCGCTGGGGGTGACGGAAGGATTGGAATTGCGCGACGGCGAGATCCGCCCGTGGCGGTACGAACCCGAGGCGACCGACGGCGATGGCGCCGCGGAGCTGGCGGGCGGCGACCCCACCCGCAACGCCGAAATCGTGCGCGGGATCCTGAGCGGCGAAGTCGGCGGCGCCGCGCGCAGCGCCGCGCTCCTCAACGCGGCCGCGGCGCTCTACGTGAGCGGACGTGTCGAGTCGCTCGGCGACGGTGTCGTGCTGGCGGAACGGGCGCTCGACGACGGCAGCGCCTCCGAACGGCTGGCGGCGCTGCGCGCCGCCTCGGGAGGTGGCGCCTGAGACGCGAAGACGCCGCGCAGCTCCCACGGCCCCGGGATGGGGGCGGGGGCGCCGTGCGGCGCCAGCAGGCGGCGGTCGCCGGGGGCGACGCGTCCCACGAGGAAGAGGTCGGAGGGTCGGTGGGACATGGCGGCGCAGGTAGGGGTGGAGTCAGTATTTGCGGATCACGCCGATCACGATCCCCTGCACCTCCACCTCGTCCGCCCCGAAGAACATCGGCTGCATCTCGGGGTTCGCGGGCTGGAGGCGGATCTTGCCGCCGCGTTCGCGATAGAACTTTTTTACAGTGGCGGAATCGCCGCCGACCAGCGCCACCACCATCTCCCCGTTCTCCGCCGTCTGCCGGGAGTTGACGATGATGAAGTCGCCGTCGCGGATCTGCTCGTCGATCATGGAGCTGCCGCGGACCCGGAGCACGTAGTTGTCTCCCCGGCGCACCATGTCGTGCGGGACGGAGATCGTCTCCTCCTCCTGAACGGCTTCGATGGGGAGGCCCGCGGCGACGGTGCCGAGCAGCGGCAGCTCGACGGCCACGGGTCCGATCTCCGCCGGGACCACCTCGAGCGACCGCGAACGGTTGTAGTTCTTTCGGATCAGCCCCTTTGCTTCCAGATTCCCCAGGTGCTCGTGGACGGTGGCGAGCGAGGAGTACCCGAAGTTGCCGGCGATCTCTTCGAAGCTCGGGGAGTAACCGTAGTCGTCGATGAAGCCTTCCAGGTAGTCGAGGATCTGACGTTGCCGCTTGGTGAGGGCCATCGCTGCTCCCGGTGACGGAGGTGCGCTGGACAGGAAGTCTGGCTCCGAAGAGGAACCGAAAGTAGAATACCCGAAGATGACCCGAAACGCAACCGCCACCGCCCCGTCGCTGCTGGAGCGCATCGTCGCCGCCAAGCGCGCGGAAGTGGAAGCACTCCGCCGCGATGCCGCGGAGTGGCGTGCCCGTGCCGCGGAGATGCCGCCGCCGCGCCCCTTTGCGGCGGCGCTGCGAGCCGGCGAGAAGGTGCGCGTGATCGCGGAGGTCAAGCGGCGATCCCCGTCGGCGGGGGAGATTACCCCGGGCTTCCTTGCCCCGATGCTGGCGCGTGACTACGAACGCGGCGGCGCGGCCGCCGTCTCCGTGCTCACCGACCGACCCTTCTTCGGGGGATCCCTCGCCGACCTCAGCGTGATCCGCGGTGCCGTCTCCCTCCCCGTCCTGCGCAAAGATTTCATCGTCGACGCGCTCCAACTCTGGGAAGCGCGCGCGGCCGGGGCGGACGCCGTCCTGCTGATCGTCCGCCTGCTGGGCGACGAGCAGCTTCGCGCGCTGCTCGCGCTGGCGGGGGAGCTGGGGATGGAAGCGCTGGTCGAGGCGCACGACGCAGCGGAGGTAGACCGCGCCGTCAAATCGGGAGCGACGGTGATCGGGATCAACGCCCGCGACCTCGCCACCTTCGAGGTGGACCCATCGCTCGCCGCCCGACTGGCACCTCGCGTCCCGGCGGACCGTCTCCTCGTCGCCGAGAGCGGCATTTCGGATGCGGACGCCGTCGCGGCGGTCGCCAGCGCCGGCGTCGACGCAGTGCTGGTCGGCGAAGCGCTGGTCCGTTCCGCCGATCCGGCCGCGATGGTCGCCCGCTTCGCCGCGGTTCCTCGCAGGAGGCGCGCATGACCTCCAGCGCCGCGCCGGAGATCAAGATCTGCGGGATCACCCGCCTGGAGGACGCCGAAGCCACCGCTGAGGCGGGAGCCGACTACCTCGGGGTCATCCTCGCCGCCTCCGGCCCGCGGCAGGTCACCGCGGCGCAGGCCGCGGAATTGCTCGCGGGGCTGCCCATCCGCCGCGTCGGCGTCTTCGTGGACGCGCCACCGGAACGGATCCGGGGGGATGCGGAAGAGACGGAGCTCGACGTGGTGCAGCTCCACGGCAAAGAGACGCCGGAGCTGGCCGCCTCGCTGCGCCGCTCCGGGCGCGAGGTGTGGAAGGCGGTGCACCCCCGCACGGAAGCCGAGTTCCTGTCCGCAATCGCTCGTTTCACAGGGGCCGCCGATGCCCTGTTGCTCGACGGCTGGAACCCCGCCGCCGCGGGCGGAACCGGCACCCGCTTCCCCTGGTCGGAGATCGGCGAAGGGCGAGCCGCCATGCCTGATTCGCTCCGCCTGATCGCCGCCGGCGGGCTCACGGCGGACAACGTCGCGGAAGCCATCGATCGGGTTCGCCCCCAGGTAGTGGACGTCAGCTCCGGCGTGGAGTCATCCCCCGGCCACAAGGACGCCGCACGGGTCCGCCGCTTCATCGCCGCCGCCCGCGGCTTCGCGTCCTCGTGAACGCCCCCGCGACTTCCCCGGTCGGCGCGGCACCCGACGTCGGCGGCCGCTTCGGCGCGTACGGCGGGCGCTTCGTCCCCGAAACGCTGATCCCCGCTCTCGAGGAGCTGGCGGAGGTGTACGGAGCCGCCCGCGCCGACGCGGCGTTCGGCGCAGAACTGGCGGCGCTGCTCGAGTCGTACGTGGGGCGCCCGACGCCGCTCTACCGGGCGGAGCGGCTCGGCGAGGCCGCGGGAGGCGTTGCCGTCTACCTGAAGCGCGAGGATCTCAACCACACCGGCGCGCACAAGATCAACAACACACTCGGCCAGGCGCTGCTCGCGCGCCGCATGGGGAAGCGCAGGATCATCGCGGAAACGGGCGCGGGACAGCACGGCGTCGCCACGGCTACCGTGTGCGCCCTCTTCGGACTCGACTGCGTGGTGTACATGGGGGAGGAGGACATCCGACGCCAGGCGCTCAACGTGTATCGGATGCGGCTGCTCGGCGCGGAGGTCAGGCCGGTTGCGGCCGGCACCCGCACGCTCAAGGATGCCACCAACGAAGCGATCCGCGACTGGGTGACCAACGTGGCCGACACGCACTACATCATCGGCTCGACCGTCGGTCCGGACCCTTATCCTCGAATGGTGCGCGACTTTCAGGCGGTCATCGGCACCGAGACCAGGGTGCAGCTCCGGGAGCTGGAGGAGCGGCTGCCGGCGGCCGTGATCGCCTGCGTCGGCGGCGGCTCCAACGCCATGGGGATCTTCCATCCGTTCGTCGACGACCCGGAGGTGGCGCTGATCGGGGTCGAGGCAGCGGGGGAGGGGATCGACAGCGATCGGCACGCGGCGACCCTGTCCCGCGGCACACCCGGTGTGCTGCACGGCTCCCTTTCCTATCTGCTCCAGGACGCCGCCGGACAGATCACGGAAGCGCACTCCGTTTCCGCCGGGTTGGATTACCCCGGCGTCGGCCCGGAGCACTCCGCATACAAGGATTCCGGCCGCGCCCGTTACGTCACCGTGGACGACCGCGAGGCGCTCGACGCTTTCGGGCGCCTCGCGCGACTGGAAGGCATCATCCCGGCCCTGGAAAGCGCCCACGCCGTGGCGTACCTGCTCCGCGAGGGGGCGGAGTGGGTGGGCCGCGGCCCGGTGGTGCTCTGCCTGAGCGGCCGCGGCGACAAGGACGTCGCGCAGGTGGAGCAGCTCGGCGGAGCGACGGGCGAGTGAGCGCGCTGTCGGGAGCAGGTCCCGTCGGAGTCGCCGCTGACGAGGCGTCGGGGGAGACGGCGGTCGCGCAGGTGCAGGAGGTGGTCCGCGGGTGGGACCGCGCGCTCCGGGCGTTGCTTCTCTACGGCCGGGGCAACCAGGCGGTGGACCGCTTCTTCAGCACGCTGCGCGAGCAGATGGGCGAGCTCTGGGAACATCTTCCGGAGCTTTCTCTCACCGTCGAGGAGAACGCGATCCGCTGGGGCGAGGAGGCGGTCTACACCGCCGAAGGGGGCTCGGAGAGCCTCCCGTTCATGCTCTACCGCGACGGGCTGCGGGAACTGCACGTCCTCCCCGGCTTCGAGGAAAAGGAGCTCGGCGACTGGATCGCGATCCTCGCCCGCGTGCACCGCGTCCGCGGCGAGGACGAGGACCTGCTCACGCTCCTCTGGGAGGGGGAGTGGACCCACCTCCGCTACAGCTACGTCGAAGCGCTCAGCGAAGGCTTCACGCTCCCGGCGGCGTCGGGCCACGCGAGCGAGCCCATCGCGGCTCCCCGCGAGCGCGAGCCCGTCGATGTACCCCAGACGGTGCGGGCCGAGGACTTCCGCGGCGCCGCGTACTTCCTGGATCCGGACGAGCTGCGCCGCATCCGTGAGGCAGTGGACGAGGAGATGCGCCGCGACCTGCCGGGCGACGTGCTCGCCGCGCTCTTCGATCGCTTCGATGACGGGGAGTCGGAGCGCCAGGTCCGCATCGTCGGCATCCTGGCGGATCTGCTGCCGGTTCTGCTCGCCGCCGCGCAGCTCGAGCGCGCCACCACGCTGCTGTCGGAGTTGGTGGCGATCTCCACCGCCGCACCGCCTCCGCCCGCGGAAGTGATGCGGGAGATCCAGGCGTTGTTCGGTAAGCTGAGCGAGCCGGCGACCCTGCGCGAACTGGTCACCGTCGCGGAGGAAGCCCCCGGCCTCGCGGCTTCGGAATCGCTGCAGGCGTTTCTCACCTACCTTCCTCCGTCAGCGCTCGCACCGCTGCTCGAACTCGCGGAAGAAACCGCGAATGAGCTGAGGGAAGTGCTGCTCGCGGCGGTGGAGCAGCTCGCCGCCGCCCATCCGCAGCGCGTTCCGCTGCTGTTCGATGCCGAGGAGCCGATCCTGAAAGCCGGAGGGGCGCGCCTGGTGGGGCGTCTGCAGCTCACCGGCCAGACGGAGCGCGTCGTGCGGCTCCTGCGGCACGAGAGCGCCGAGCTGCGCGCTGTCGCGGTGGAGGCGCTGCGCGAGCTGCGTTCTCCGGTCGCCGCGGCTGCGCTGGAGCGCGTGCTCGACGACGACGCGCGCGAGGTGCG
>JBPCJG010000064.1:0-3133 GCA_051005515.1 Longimicrobiaceae bacterium | reverse complement strand
TCCAGCGCGACTACCTCGACGCGGAAAGCTTCGCCCGACTGATGCGGGAGCGCGGCATCGGCCGCGACACGGTCGTAGTCTTTTACGGCGACAAGAACAACTGGTGGGCTACGTACGCGCTCTGGGTTTTTCGGCTATTTGGTCACGACAAGGTCAGGATCATGGACGGGGGACGGAAGAAGTGGGAGGACGAGGGGAGGGAGATGACGGGCGAGGTGCCGAGCTACACGGCCACCGACTACCCGGTCCCCGAGCGCGACGACTCCCGCGTGCGCGCCTTCCGCGACGAGGTGCTGGAGCACATGCGGGCGAAGCGGCCGTTGATCGACGTGCGCTCCCCGGAGGAGTTCCGCGGCGAAAAGCTGCACATGCCCGACTACCCACAGGAGGGGGCGATGCGGGGCGGCCACATCCCCGGGGCGAAGAACATGCCCTGGGCGAAAGCGGTGGACCCCGACACCGGCGAGTTCCGCGCCGCGGACGAGCTGCGCGCGCTGTACGAGGAGGAGTGCGGCCTTTCCGCCGACCAGGAGGTCGTCGCCTACTGCCGTATCGGCGAGCGCTCATCGCACACCTGGTTCGTGCTGCACTACCTGCTTGGCTACCCGAACGTCCGCAATTACGACGGCTCCTGGACGGAGTGGGGGAACACCGTACGGGTGCCCATCGAGAAGCCGTAGGGTGCGGGAGATGAAGAGCACGGATTCGGGACCGCTGCTGGGGCTCCGCACCGCCATCTACCGGGTAGACGACCTCGATCGCGCCAGGGCGTGGTACACCGACGTGCTCGGCTTCGGGCCGTACTTCGACGAGCCCTTCTACGTGGGCTTCGAAGTCGGCGGGTACGAGTTGGGGCTGCTGCCGAGCGGAGACGGGGAACGGCGCGGCGTCGGCGGCGTCAGCGTCTACTGGGGAGTGGCCGACGCCGACGCCTCGCTGGCTCGCCTGCTCCAAAGGGGCGCGGTGGAGCATGAGGCCGTGGAGGACGTGGGGGAGGGGATCCGTGTCGGGGCGGTGCTCGACCCCTTCGGCAACCCGCTGGGGATCATCGAGAACCCGAACTTCCGGCTGCCGGACGCGGGGTGACGGCGCCGCGCCGGCGGCGGCGCCTCCTGCTCCTCCTCGCGCTCCTCGTCTGCCCCGCCGGCGCCGCCGCGCAGGGGCTGCCGCGCCCCTGGCTGGAATGGCGGACGCTGGAGACCGAGCACTTCACCGTCCACTACCCGGCGGAGCTGCGGGAGTGGAGCCGCGACCTCGCCGCGCGCTTGGAAGCGGTGCACGCGCGGGTGGAGCCCGCCGTCGGCTACGCGCCGGGGGAGCGGGTCACGGTAGTCGCGGAGGACCCCTTCAACCAGGCGAACGGCTCCGCCTGGCCCTTTCTGGACATGCCGGCGATCTACGTCTGGCCGACCCCGCCCGACCCGCGCTCGGCGATCGGCCACAGCCGCGACTTCGCGGAGCTGCTCGCGGTCCACGAGTTCGCCCACGTCGCCCACCTCACCCGTCCCTCACGCAACCCGCGGCAGCGGCTCCTCTGGCGCTTTGCTCCCGTGAAGCTGGGGCCGATCGCGCGCCGCGCCCCGCGGTGGTTGGTCGAAGGCTACGCGACGCTGATCGAGGGGGAGCTTACGGGAAGCGGCAGGCCGTTCGGGGTGTACCGCCCCACCGTCCTGCGGGAGTGGGCGCTCGAGGGGAAGCTCCCGAGCTACGCGGAGCTGGATGGCTCGCGCGCCTTTCTCGGCGGCTCCATGGCGTACCTCGCGGGCTCCGCCTATCTGCAATGGCTGGTCGAGCAGCGCGGCGACAGCTCGCTCGTCCACCTCTGGAGGAGGATGACTGCGCGGCGGGACCGGAGCTTCGGCGAGGCGTTCGCCGGAGTCTTCGGAGACAGCCCCGCCGACCTCTACGACCGCTTCACGGTAGACGTGACCACGCGCGCCGTGGCCGCGGTGCAGGCGCTCGCGCGGGCGGGCCTCGTCGTGGGCGACACGGTGCAGCTCCTGCCCTGGTACACCGGCGACCCCGCCGTTTCTCCCGACGGCGAGCTGCTGGCGATTCCGCTGCGCTTCCGCGACGAACCGCCGGCGCTGGTGATCTGGAGCACAACCGAGGAACCGGATACGGCCGCCGAACGCGCCCGGCGAAAGTTGCTGGAGCGCGACCCTGACGACGTCCCCGCGATCCGCTCGCGCCCGCCTCCGAAGCGGGCGCTGGCGACGTTGGAGGCGGTGAACGGGCGCGGCTACGACTCCCCCCGCTTCCTCCCCGGCGGGGAGCGTCTGCTGGTGACCCGGGTGGTCCCGCTCGGCGACGGCGCGGAGCGCTCCGACCTGTTCGTCTGGAATCGGCAGACGGGCGAGGTGCGGCGGGTCACCCGCGGCGCGGCGCTCCGCGACCCCGATCCATCTCCCGACGGAGCGGTCGCCGTCGCCACCCGCTGTCTGTTCGGCCGCTGTGACCTGGTGCTCGTAAACCTCGAGAGCGGCGGCGTCACGACGCTCGTCGAGGGCGGGATCGGGCGCGCCTTCCAGCGGCCGCGCTGGTCTGCTGACGGTAGCCGCATCGTCGCCGCCGTCCAGGAGGATGGCGCCTGGCGGCTCGTGCTCGTGGACCCGCGCAGCGGCGCGCTCCATTCCGTCGGTCCCGCCGACGGCGCGAGCCGCTACGACGCCGCGTGGCTCTCGGACGGGCGTATCGTCGCCACCTCCGAGCGAGGCGGCGTCCCCAACCTGGAGCTCCTCACCCCGCCGGACGCCGGGTCGGCGACGGCGGTGCCGCTGACGCGCGTCACCGGCGGCGCCGTCGCCCCCGCGTCGAACCTGGCGGACGGCTCGGTCTTTTTTCTCTCGCTGACGCCCCACGGTCTGGACCTGCACCGCGTGCACCCGGACTCGGTGGCGCTCGGATCCGTAGTATCCCTGTCGCCCCGATGGTGGCCGGCGGCGCCGATCCGCGCCGCGGCGGCCGCGGACACGCTCCCGCGCGAAACGCTCGGCGGGGATCGCGCCTACGGTCTCGGCCCGCGCGGCCTTTCGGTGCTCCCCGGCTTCGCCACCAGCGCGGAAGGCACCTCCGGGACGGCCGTACTCGCGACCGCGGATCCCATCGGCCGCTTGACGGGGCTGCTGCGCGG